>DAOSWV010000020.1:0-20020 GCA_035380125.1 Oscillospiraceae bacterium | reverse complement strand
TTTCCGGTGGCTTGGATGAGTCCGAGATTCTTCGGCTTCGTGCGCTTTGCGCACTAAGCTCAGGATGACAAAAGTGATGTTTCCGGTGGCTTGGATGAGTCCGAGATTCTTCGGCTTCGTGCGCTTTGCGCACTGCGCTCAGAATGACAGAAATCGATGTTCCTTTCGGTGCGTTTTCATAGATTTAATCAGACCGAGATTCTTCGACTGCGCTCAGAATGACAGATCGGTTTTGATTTGGGCGGCGGTTTGGGCAAGGTCTTCGCAGTGATAGGTTTTGTCGCTCCATTTTTTATATAACGGCAGACGTTCGGCGTAAAGCTGTTCGACACCGGTCGAGATGGAGAGCGGGCGCCCCGCGGTGTCCAGTTTCGAAAGGTCGGTGTCCAAGAAGATACAGACGCTGTTTTGGCGGATCAGATCGAGGTTTGCGGGTATTTTGACAATGCCGCCGCCCGTCGCGATAATCAAGCCGCTTTCCTTGCTGACTTCCCGCAGGGCTTCGGCCTCGAGGGTTCGGAAATACGGCTCGCCGTGTTTGGCGAAAATCTCGGGGATTTCCGTACCGGCTTTTGCCCGAATCAAATCGTCGGTATCGGCGGTTTTGCGGCCGGTCAGTTCGGATAATAGATTGGCGACAGTGGTTTTGCCGCAGCCGGGCATGCCGATTAAAACGACATTCAGGGTCCGGCGGCGGATGGCGTCGGTGATGGTCTCGATAAGGGTTTCGGGCAACTGTTTGTTTAAGAATAATTCACCTGCGCGAACCCCCTGTGCGACCAACATCGAGAGGCCGTTTCGGGCGGGAATGCGTAAGGATTCGGCCTGCAAAAGCAGCGCGGTTTTGGCGGGGTTATAGATCAAATCGAGCACAAGACGGCAGTTCGGGAAAAGCGAAAGATCGACCGGAGACGTGCCGTTATGCGGATACATGCCGACGGGTGTGGTGTTGACGATCAATTCGGCGTCGGCGTGGCGGGATATGTTTTCGTAGTTATTCTCACCGCTGCGGGAAACGACGATAAACGGAATTTCGCAGTCGTTAAGCACCTTCTGAACCGTCTGCGATGAGCCGCCGCTGCCGAGCACCAACGCTTTTTTGCCCTTAAGTGCTTCGGCGTCTTTACCGAGCTGATAAGTAAAGCCGTCGTAATCGGTGTTGTCGCCGTACCACCCGCCGTCGGGCAGGCGCAGCATTGTATTGACGCTGCCGATGGCTTTTGCGCGCACCGAAATCTCTTTGCACAGCGGAATGACGTCCTTTTTATAAGGGATGGTCACGTTGAATCCGTCGAGGTCGGTGGTCTGAACGAATTCAGCCACTCTGTCGGGCTCAAGAGGGTAGAGTTTATATTCGTAATCGGCAATTTGGCTGTGAATGGCGGGGGAAAAGCTGTGGACGAGGGTCCGTCCGATCAGACCGAACCGTTGCATTTAGATCACCTCGGTATAACTGCCCAGGTATTTGAGTTCCGCGACCGCGCCGGTCAGGTCGTCGAAAATCCGTAAAAATTCGTCGGAGTACACCGAGACGTCGAGGTCAAAATAGAACATAAATTCGAAGTCGCTGTTGGCCAGCGGGCGGCTCTCCAATTTGATCAAATTGATGCCGAGGGCATTGAAACGGGATAAAATCCGATAAAGCGAGCCCTTGCGGTTGGGCAGCACCATCATCATACTGGTGCGGTTGGCGCCGGGGTAAATCTCGAGGTTTTTGGAGATACAGATAAAGCGGGTGTAGTTGTTGCCCTGATCCTGCACCGATTCGCGCAGGCACTCGAGCCCGTAGAGTTCGGCACAGCTGCGCGAAGACAGCGCCGCGATGTCGTTTCGGCCGGATTCGCGCACCAGTTTCGAGGCCGCCGCCGTGTTGGCGCAGGGCGTGACCTTGACGTTTTTCAGGTCTTTTAAAAAGTGCTGGCTCTGAGCGATGGCTTGTTCCATCGAGACGATCTCGCGGATATCCGAGAGCTTTGTGCCCGGATTGACCAACAGGCAGTGGTCGATTTTGATACGGCTGCTGCGCACAATGTAGCAGTGGCGTTCCATCATCAGATCGTAGATGCGGTTGACCGAACCTGCGGTGCTGTTTTCGAGCGGCAGGATGCCGTATTGGCAGAGGTTTTGTTCGACCGCCGCAAAAACGCCGTCGAAGGTGTTGAAATACATGATGCTGCCAGACGGGAAAATGCGGTCGGCGGCCAGCTGCGAATAAGCGCCTTCAACCCCCTGACAGGCAACGAGCGGCCGGGTCGGAAATTGAGTCGGCGTTGCGGCAATGGCCTTTTTAATCATATTTTTAATCGGCGACTCACCCGCAACAATTTGATTCTGCGCCGAACGGCTGAGGTCGAGTATCACCGAGAACAGCGCATCGGTGATCGGTGCAAGCTCGGGACCGGCCTGTTTGGCCAGATCAGCCAGCTTCTGGCGTTCGCGTTCGGAGTCGAGAATCGGCATCTTGTTTTCGGCTTTAAAATGCCCGATTTCTTTGATGATGCCCATGCGCCGGGCCATCAGATCGACAATTTGGGCGTCGATTGCATCGAGTTCGGTTCGTTTGTCTTGTAAAATCATATGATTTAATCCTTTCGTTGCAAGAAGAGAGAGGAGAGAGGACGTATGGGGAAGAGTGAAAAGTTAAGAGTGAAAAGTTGCGGTACCGCGCGGCGGGAAATCTGATTTAACCACCCCGGCACTTCGTGCCACCCCTCCATAGAGGGGAATTTTTTCTGCCCTCTGTCCTCTGATCTCTGGCTTCTTGGCACTAGTTTTTAAAGCCCATTGAAGCGTCGAAAACGGCCAGTGCGGCGGCGGCTTCGATGACCGGCACGGCGCGCGGAACGATGCAGGGATCGTGGCGTCCGCGGATTTGAAGTTCCTTTTCGGTATGCGTTGATAAACTGACGGTCTGCTGCGGGAGGACAATGGAGGGTGTGGGCTTGATTGCGGCGCGGAAAATTAACGGCATGCCCGAAGTGATTCCGCCCAAAATACCGCCGTGGTTGTTAGTCTTGGTGCGGATCTGTTCGCCGTCGACGATGAAAGGGTCGTTGTTTTCGCTGCCGTGCAGCAACGCGCTCTCAAAACCATTTCCGAACTCGATGCCCTTGACGGCGGGAATGCCGAAAACAATCGAGGATATGCGGTTTTCCATACCGTCGAACATCGGGTCGCCGAGTCCTACGGGCAATCCGGTAATGGCGCATTCAATCACGCCGCCGACCGAGTCCCCGGCCTTTTTTGCCTCCAAAATGGTTTGTTCCATCGCTTCACCGGCTTTGGGGTCAATCACGGTCAATGGGGAATGAGAAAGTTTATCGAAATCCGATTTGGAGACGGTTACGGGGTCGAATTTTTTATCGTTGACTCCGGCGATGCTTTGGATATGCGCGCCGATAAAAATATTACGTTCGGCTAAGAGCTGCAGGCAGATGCCGCCTGCGGCACAGAGCGGTGCGGTGAGCCGCCCGGAAAAATGACCGCCGCCCGTGGGATCCTGAAAGCCGTGATACTTGACCCCTGCGGTGTAATCGGCGTGGCCGGGACGTGGCATATCCTTGAGTTCGGCGTAGTCGGCGGGGCGGGTGTTGGTATTCCGAATCAGAATACAAATGGGTGCGCCGCAGGTTACGCCGTCGACGAGACCCGAGACGAATTCGGGGGTATCGGCCTCCGCACGCGACGTGGAGAGTTTACTCTGGCCGGGTGCGCGGCGGGTCATAAAGGCGGCAAGCGCCTCTTGGTCGATGCGGAATCCGGCGGGCAGGCCGTCGATGACCACGCCGACCGCCTCGGAGTGCGATTGGCCGAAGATGGAGATGCGTATGTTTTGACCCCAGCAGGAAGACATTTTTATCAGTCCTTTCGTGGCGTAGGGAACGGTAAACGGACACGGTCCGACGACCGTTCCTTAACACCGCTAAAGCGGTGTTGGAAATTCTAATCGTTAATAATACTTTTCGTCCGCGCAGTTGCGCGTACTCGGAACGGTCAAGACCGTTCCCTACAGATTCCGTTCAATCTTGAAAAATCGCTAAAGAATTCGGGGTAGGATTTGTCGACGGCTTGGGCGTTGGTGACGGTCACGGGGTTTTTGCAAATCGTTGATGCGATAGCCGCCGCCATGACGATGCGGTGATCTTGAAAAGCGTCGTAGGTGCCGCCCGTGAGTGTACCGTTTCCGATAATCGTTATCGTGTTTTCATTGGATGAAGCGTTACCGCCGAGGGCATTGATTAAGCCGCAGACCGTTGCGACGCGGTCGCTCTCTTTGAGGCGCAGGCGGCTGATGTTTTGAATCGTGGTCGTACCGTCTGCGGCGGCCGCGACGACAGCCAGCGCGGGCACGAGGTCGGGGATATCGGCGGCGTCGATGGTGATGCCGTGCAGGTTGCCTTTTCGGACAGTGACGGCGTTGTCGATTTGACTTACGGATGCACCGAACTGCCGCAGGATATCACAGATGGCTTTGTCACCCTGTCCGGAATTCGGATTCAGACCGGTGACGGTGATTTCGCCCGAACAAGCCGCAGCACAGAGCCAGAATGCCGAATTGGACCAATCGCCCTCGGGAATGGGCGTGTTTATCGCATGATATGTTTGATTTCCGGGGATGGAAAATCCGGTCGGCGTCGGGATGGCTTTGATTGAAAAAGCAGTCAATGCGTCGAGGGTCATTTGGATATAACCGACCGACTGGGTCTGCCCCGAAATGACGATCTCGCTGTCTCCGGACAGCAGCGGCAGAGCAAACAGCAGGCCGCTGATGAACTGGGAGGAGATGTCGCCGGGGATCTCGTATCTGCCGGAGGTGAGAATACCCGAGACGATTGGGGTCGCCGTACCCTTGCCGGTGATGACCGCGCCGTGGGCCTCGAGCGTGTTCCACAAAGCGTCCATCGGGCGTTCGGGCAGTTTGCCCGAGAGTTTAAAAGTCGCGTTTTTATTTAATGCGCCGATAACAGGAACAAGAAAACGGTATAAAGAGCCGCTCTCGCCGCAGTCGAGCGTGACGTTTTGATCGGAAGAAGCGATCGGAATGACGGAGAGTTCGTTGCTTTGATATTTAACCTTTGCGCCGAGGGCGTTGAGGCAGCGGACGGTGGCCTCGATGTCCTGCGAGAGCTTCGGGCAGGGCAGACACAGTTCGGTGTCACCCAAAGCCGCACAGATCAACAGGCGGTGCAGATGGGATTTGGATGGAATGGCTGCGATGGTGCCGTTTAAAGGGGCAGGTGTGATCGTTACATTCATAATACACCCTCAAGACCCAAATGTAAAAACTCACGGACTTCCGCGATCGGCATTTTCATCAGATCGCATTGACCGGGCTTGCGGGGGACAACGAGGGTCAGTTTGTCGGACAACCGTTTTTTGTCGGTCAAGACGGTGTCGAAAATCTCGTCCTCGGAAAAAACAGTCGAGGACGGAAGATTATATTTATCAAGAAGATTTTTAAGGATATCAAGGCATACCGGGTCGCAGAGGCCTTTTTTAACGGCGGCTTTGGTCATCAGCGCCATGCCGACGGCGACCGCGCTGCCGTGGGGAAGCGTGAAATTGCTGCGCTGTTCGACCGCGTGGCCGAAGGTATGCCCGAAGTTGAGCAGCTGGCGTTCGCCGGTATCCCGTTCGTCGGCGCAGACCACGTCGCGCTTGATTTCAACGCAGCGGGTGATGACCGACTCGCGGTCAAAATTATCCGTTGAAAGCAGATCGAAAATGGCGGCGTCGCGGATGAAGCCGTATTTGATGACCTCCGCACAGCCGTTGGAAAATTCGCTTGGGGGCAGCGTTTTGAGCGTGTCGGTATCGCAGATGACCAAGTCGGGCTGATAAAAAGCACCGATCAAGTTTTTGCCGGTTTTCAGATCGATCGCGGTTTTGCCGCCGACCGAGGAATCGACTGCCGCAAGCAGGGTGGTCGGAATTTGCACCAGTCCGATGCCGCGCATAAACAGGGCCGCGGCCAGTCCCGCGAGATCGCCGACGACCCCGCCGCCGAGGGCAAAAACCGTGTCGGCGCGGGTCAGGCGGCACTCGGCCATAAAATTTAAAGTATTGATTAAGGTCTCGGCGTTTTTGCTTTGTTCTCCGGCGGGGATGACGGTTTTGAAAACCGTGTAACCGGCGGATTGCAGGGATTTAGTCAAAATATCTGAGTAGAGTTTGTCGACCGTGCTGTCGGTGATAATCACGGCGTTGGCGGGGGTATGCACTTTGGCGGCGAGTTCACCCGCTTGTGCGAGCAAGCCGGAGCCGATTTTGACCTCGTAGGTCTTGGAGGGCGGGTTGACCAGAACGGTGTTCATTTTCCATCGACCTCCTCTTTGCGGATTCTGCCGTCGTCGAGCAGTTTTCGAAGCGTCGCTTTATCGTTTGCAGTGATGGCGTCGCGGTATTCGGTCAGTGAGGCGATGATGGTGTCGAGTTCGTGCACGAGGTTGTCGCCGTTTTCCAAAAACAGTTCCGCCCACATGTCGGGATTGAGCCATGCGACGCGGGTCAGATCCTGATAGGAGCCCGCCGAAAAGCCCCGGTGTTCGAGCGCGGTCGGGCTTTTGATATAGGCGTTTGAGACCACATGGGCCAGCTGCGAAGTAAAGGCGATGATGCAGTCGTGCTTTTCGGCAGTGATCACCGAGACCGAGCCGAAGCCCGCAGGCAGAATCAGCTGTTTGATGCGTTCGAGCAGGTTGATGTCGTCGAACACGCGGGGCACGACGACGAAACAGGCATTTTTGAAAAGATCGGCGCGGCTGCTTTTAAAGCCCCATTGGTGGGTGCCGGCCATCGGGTGACCGCCCGCGTATTCAAAGCCGTATTGGTTTGCCATTGCGAATCCGACCGCGCAGATATTGCGCTTGGTGCCGCAGCAGTCGACGACGAGCGCGGTTTTCGGGATGTGCACGGCATTTTCGCGCAGCCAGTTGGCGGCGCGTTCGGGCGAGATTGCGATTAAAATGCCGTCGCAGGTGTTTATCGTCTCGGGTGTCAGAAATCCGTCGATTGCCCCGGAAATGCGGGCGAATTCCTGCGTGGAGGGGTCGGCATCCGCGCCCAAAACCGTGATGGCTCCGGCGGCTTTGTATGCCTTTGCAAGCGAACCGCCGATCAGGCCGAGGCCTACGATGCCGATAATCATGAGAGTGCCTCCCTCACCTTGAGGATTTTGGCGGCCATGGTTTCGAACTGCTCGGGCGTGACCGACTGCGCGCCGTCGCTGAGCGCGTGTTCGGGGTCGTTGTGGACTTCGATCATCAGACCGTCGGCGCCCGCCGCCGTCGCCGCCATCGCCATGGGTTCGACGAAACGGGAGATGCCGATGGCGTGGCTGGGATCGACCACGATCGGCAGATGGGTCATCTCGTGCAGCACTGCGACCGCCGACAAGTCCAATGTGTTGCGGGTGTAGGTCTCGAAGGTACGGATGCCGCGTTCGCATAAAATGACGTTTTCGTTGCCGCCCGCCATGATATATTCGGCGCTCATCAGCAGTTCTTTGAGATTGTTGGCGAGGCCGCGTTTGAGCAGAATCGGCTTTTGGGTCTGACCGAGGGCTTTTAACAAATCAAAGTTTTGCATGTTGCGCGCGCCGACCTGAATCATGTCCACCGGATCAAACAGCGGGAGATCGTTGATGTTCATGATCTCGGAGACAATGGGCAGGCCGGTCTCGCGCTTGGCCTCGAGCAGCAGTTCCAGCCCCTCGCCGTGCAGACCCTGAAAATCATAGGGTGAGGTACGGGGTTTGAACGCGCCGCCGCGCAGAATCGACGCGCCGGATTTTTTCACGCTTCTGGCGACAGAGAGAATCTGATCGTGCGTCTCGACCGAACAGGGGCCGGCGATGATCTGAAAATTGCCGCCGCCGATTTTGACGCCGGAGACGTCCACCACCGTGGGCTGCTCGTGGAATTTGCGGTTGGCCTTTTTGAACGGCTCGGTGATGCGTTTGACGCTCTCGATGATCGAAAGCCCCTCGAGCAGGTTGATGTCGACCTTGCTGGTGTCGCCGACCAGGCCGATGATGGTGTGATATTCGCCCTCGGAGACGTAGGTCGAAAGCCCCATGCCCTCGAACCATTTGATTAAGCTGTCGCGCTGCTCCTTGGAGGTTCCGTGTTTTAATACCGCTATCATAGTTGTCTTTCCTTTCGCTGTCTGTTATTTTATTATCGGAAGTTTTGGCTTGCCTTAACCTTTTTCAAAAGGTTTTCTCTCTGTTTTAAATCAAAAAGGGCCTGTGCAGTGATTCTGCACGGCCCTGTGATTTCTTATCGGGTGAACCCCTTTAAGGTCTCAGTTATTGGCAACGCGAATCACTTCTTTTGATTTGTTCCAAAAGAAGTAATAAAAGTAATAATAACGCGCTGTCTGGTTGGGTTTCATAAAGTTCTCCCAAAAAGTTTTAAGACCTTTTTCCGTCCAATCCCGGAACTTAATAGCATTATAAGCGAAGAAAGGCAAAGATGTCAACTGTTTTGTGAAATTTAGTGGGGAGATGAGTTACCATTCTCTTTTTCAATTTGATCTGCCCATTTAGGAAAAAGAATTTTAAGAAATCGTCCTAATGGTATTACAAAAATGTATTTTAAAAATAGTCCTAATAGGCCAAAAACAGGTTTAATAAAATAATAATAAATCTTTTTTGTAAACGTGAATTTGCATCTATTGAATGCAAACAATTCGGCTTTTATAATGAAAATATTATATTTCGCTTGATATGATTGAATTTTTGAAAGTGGGTTCATACCAATATCATTTACATAGAAGGATAGAACCTCATTTGATTCAAGTTCACCAAACCGAGACATTCCAACTTCATGTCGGATAGTCTGTAAAATATCGGCGATGATGTATAATCCTATTTCTTTTGTGTTGTGTTTATTGTTTACAATTAAAGGATTTGTCGTGTATTCTCTGAAAAAAACGTATTTCTTATATATCTTTTTTGAACCATAAATTAATAAAGAGGCACCTGACTCGAAAAATTCATTTTTTGTCTTTTCATCTGGCTTAATTTTATTTGTATAAACTTTTTGAAGCAAGTGGATGAATTTTTTGTATTCTTCTCGCCGGAGCTCCAGTTTTTTAAATTTTACTTCAGATTTTCTACCGGATAAAAAGATAATTAGGGTTACAAATATTGAAATAAGTGTTATTTGTTCTATTGTAAGATTAGCAAGAAAGTTAAAAATAGTATTGTATATAGTTTGAAGTATATTCATGGTTTTCCTCCGACTATTCCCAATTCCAATTCGTATTGACGTAATGTAGGTGCTGTTTAAAGGTTTTATCAATGAAATTATTGAATGTCTCACTATTAACTATTAAAGGAATATCGTTTTCGATATTTATTCGATAAACAATGAGTTTTTCTGCTTGTTCAATTCCATCTATAAAGAAAGGACTTTCATCTTCATTAAATAAGTAATAATTGCCTTGTATAACGCTACAATATTGACAATGATTACTATTATAGAATTTATTAATGGTTTTAGAAAGGTCCCAATAAAAATTAAAATTGTCATGTAGAAGGTTTTTAAAATGTGGTGGAATATTGTCGGGGGCATCGCTAATAAGAATGTTTTCACATGAATAAATTATTTTATCAGTATCTTCAATTGTATCAATAGCATAATATTTCTCAAAGCCAAATGCAATCACAGGGGTAACTTGTCCACAGCGAAAACATTTTTGATTTCCTTTGATTATAAAAAATTCATCTAGCGCAATAATATTTCCATTAATCCACTTAATAAATTTGCTATACTCATCTCTAGATTGTACAAACCACATTTTTTCTCGGTCATCCCAGATCGCACCTTTTTCTTGTGCCTGATCGTTTTCTTCATATGGTACTTCAATATATAAACCCACTATTTATTCCTCCTTATAATTCTAGTAACATTTTTGATATAATTCATTTTTTGCTACCATCTTCGAGTTTATTACCAATAATATTCAAAACAATTATAACAATAAAAAAAGTGAAAAATAACATTTCAATAAGGCAAATAGTTTTTGCTATAGTGCAATTTGGAACAATATTTACTATTGTTTGGAGAGAGAAAATCTGAACAGCAAATAAGTAGATGTCCACAAATATAGATAAAGTACTTGTTGTATCAATGCCCGTGAATGCATTTTGAGAATAAATAAATGCTATACAATAAAGATTCACAAAAGCGGTGATTGAACCTAAAAATCCTATTATGAAGTGGTGGAGGTCTTTTAAAGATAACTTGTTTTTAGAATAGCTAATAATAATTGTTTTACTATAATTTATTAATATAAAAATATCAAAAGCTATACCGGCTATTAAAGTAATTAACGCTACTATAGAGTTTTTATCTTTACTATATTCTGCACATGCTCCCAACGATATAAATATTATATATAAAATATAGAGTTCATCATAACAATTGAGTAAGAAAACAATTATTCTGTGAAAAACAGAAAAGCTTATTATATACATAAATAATACTAAAATAAGAGGAAGTGTTATGATTAGATTGCCTATTCTTGAATAAATATTTAATTGTTTTGAAAAAATGAAATATAAAATTAAAAGCATTAAAAGACAAATGAATCCGATGATCTTAAAATTTTCTTTTAATTTTTTATTCATATCTAAAACCTCATATCCTAGTCAGTTGTTCGCTGGATTAATTAAAATAAATATATCACAAAAATTTACAGTTTTCAACTTATCCCCTTTTTCTCTCCATCACCCGTTTGATGCGCGGGCGGTTGTAGCGCTGGGCGAGGATGCAGGGCATGTTGACGGCGAGCGCGTATAAAAGCATCAGCCACACCACGCCCGGCGGGGTGAAAAATCCGAATACCCAAAAGGGTAGAATCGCCAGCCAATGGGTCAGCTCGCCGCGCGCCGACTCGATTAAAAACCGTGAAAGGTTTTGCGGCGAAAAATCCGTCAGGCGCTTCTTTGCAAATCCGTGCTTCTTCCAGACCATGCCGCCGTCCGGCAGCAGGTGCTTCCAACGGCTGACCTTGAAGATTTTATCGTAGATGCGGCCCTCCCGCTCGAACCGGTGGGCTTTGAAAAAGAAGCGGTCGGGCGTATAAATGCGGTCGGGCAAAAACAGGGCGACCAACGCCGCGCCGACTTGCAGAACCGGCCAGACGACAAAACAGAGGACAAGCGTCCATCCGATGGGCAAAAAGATCACCTGCATGCGCAATTTTCCTCCTTTTCGTCCGGGTCTTCGGATTTTTCGCGCGTGGGGACGGCTCTGCCTTTCCAGCGGACATTCAAGCCGAACAGCTTATTGAACGCCGACACCGCGAAAACGGCCAGCATCACCGCCAACAAAATCGGATAGAGCAAAACCGCCGCGAACCGAAAGCGACCGACCCGCCTTGAAAGCAATGTCAAAACCGTGACCCAGAGCAGATACAAAAGCGCAAAAAGCCCCGTGAAAAAGAGGTCGCCCGCAGCGGCGTATTTGAAAATTTGCAGCGGGACGGAACACATCGAGGCGATCCAGAAAAAGACCATTGCGAACACGAACAGCGGCGTTTTGACCGCGCCTGTGGCGATATTTTTGACCCAGCCCTGCAGCAGATCGCCGAACCCGCCGCCGTACATCCGAAAAGCGACGTCGATGTCGCCGACAAAAACGCGATAAGAAAGACCGGATTTTTTCAGATTTTGACCCAGTGTCATGTCCTCGACCACGCTTTTTCGGGCGCGTTCGTGGCCGCCGACGGCGATATAATCGGGTTTCGGCATCAGAATCACCGGCCCGAACAGGCCGACGTTTTTCGGCTTCGGCAGGGCGGTGCCGTTGCCCGCGAGTTGGATCAGATTGAACGGCAGCGAAAACTGCTCGTAGTATTTTACAGTGCGGTGATAGGGCTGCACCGAGACGGTGCAGCGGGAATTTTCATAGGCCTGCAATATCCGCGCAAGCCCGTCTTTTTGCAGGCGGACGTCGGCGTCGAGAAACAGCAGCAATTCGCCTTTTGCCTGATTGGTGCCGTTTTGGCAAGCCCAGGTCTTGCCCGTCCAGCCTGCGGGTTTTTCGCGCAGGGAGATCAGTTTTATATCAAAATCCAAGGCGATTTGCGCGGTCGAATCGGTTGAAGCATCGTCAACGCAGATGATTTCGAGCGGGGCAAGGGTTTGTGCGCCCAGATCGGACAACAGAAGCGGCAGGTTTTTTTCCTCGTTACGGGCGGGAATGATGACCGAGAGCAGCGGAAAACGCTCGGCTTCGGGTTTTGCTTTCGGCAGGCGCGGGAAGCGGAAAAACAGCACCGCCGCCGAAGCAAATCCGAGCAGGATGATGGACAGGACGATCCAGAAATCCGTCATGTCGTTTTACCTTTCAATTGTTTATGTACGGCGTCGGCAGCCAATTTGCCCGTGAGAATCGAGACCGGAAGCCCGGACGGGCTGAACGTCCACTGTCCGCACTGGACGACGTCTTTGAGCGGGGTATTGACCGAGTTCGCGATTTTTTGAAAGCGGTTTTCGGCGGGCATTGCGCCCGTGAACGCCCAACCCGTAATCGCACCCTGTTTATTGCCTGTCTCGCGCTCAATGGTCATCGGGGTGGAGCACATCGAAAACAACTGGTTTTGACGCAGTTCGGGCAACAGTGATTCAAGCGCATTCAGGATTTTATCGGTGCAGAACTGCTTGAATGGCTCGTATTTACCTGCTTCGGCAAAGTGTTTGACCAATCGGTAATCCATCAGAGTGCTGACGATGACACCGGTCTGCCCATCGGGCGCAAGCGTGATGTCGCGCAGAGACGGACAGGAGATCTCATAGGTCGTACACCGGAGGAATTCCTCAAGCCACTGCCAGAGTGTGTCTTCGCCTTTTTCGGCGGCTTTGCGCCAATCGGGCAGCGACGAAAGCCCCTCGGGGATCGGGGTATAAAACGCATGTGCGCCGCAGCGGTCTTCAAAATAGGGCTTATCGCAATCAACGCCCATAAATACCGTGAGAATCGAATCACCACCTTCGCTTTGTTCGGCGAGTGCGCGCTGTTTTTCGGCGGAGGTGTCGGCATGTTCGGCAATTTGATAAAGGGTCTGCTGATCGGCGGCCCAAACGAGTTTTTGATAGTGATAGATCTCGCCGTTCGCCGTGAGTTCGTGCGCCTCGACATCGACGCGGGTTACGGCGGTTTCGGTCAGAATTTCGCCGCCGTGGGTGCGGATATAATCGGATACTTTTTCGGCCAGCGTGCCGGTGCCGCCCTGCGGGTAACGGTAATCGAGATAGAGCCCGAAATAACTCAGGGCAAAAAAGGACGGCGTGTCTTTGAAAAAGTGTTGAGTGATCATATCGATCAGCGCCGTGTTGTCGGTGAAACGGCGCAGATAGGTCTGAATCGGCTCATTGAGGCGGCTCGCTTTTCGGATATTGACCTGATAGCGCAGCAGCCACGGCAAAAGGGTTTTCATCAGATATTCGGGCTTGGGATTTTCCATAAACAGCGGATTGTCGATGCCGTACAGCACATCCATATAATCCATGACTTTTTCGATCTCGGCTGCGATTTTTGCGATATCCGCTGCGTTTTCGGGAAATAGATCGGTCAGTGCGTCGGCGTAATCGTTTAAACTCTCTCGCGAGGTCAGCAGAACCCGACGGTTTTCGAAAATGATTGAAACCGGATTTTTGACCAACAGCATCTCGATGCCGAGATTTTTGAGCATGGGAAACAGGATGCCCGAGTCCTCAAACGCCCGGATACCGGCATCAAAAGCGAAACCGCGATATTGAAAGGTATTGACAAGGCCGCCCGTCTTTCGGTTTTTTTCGAGCAGCAGCGTACGGTGTCCGCCTCGGCAGAGGTAAGCGGCGGCAGTCAATCCGGCCAATCCGCCGCCGACCGCAATCGCATCGTATGTTCTGTTCATGGGGAACCTCGTTATAGTAAATTTATCAGGAGTTCCTTTTCTTTTTAAGGGTTAATGTCGAGAAAATCACTGCGGCGGCAAACAGGGCAAGGCAGATGATGACGGTGAGGATGACGTTGGGGTATTGCCCGTTGAAGCCCGAGGCCGACAGGTGTTTGACCAGAATGCCGGTATAGGCCCAAATCAATACCAGCCCGTAGGCGACGTCTTTGAGCCGGAGAATCGTGATAATGCCGATCAATGCGCCTACCGAAAGCATGATGATGGTCCAAGCGGGTTCAGACAGGCCGAAACGATCCCAGCTAACGCTCACGAGCAGGGTTGCGGCGTTCGCAATCGTCGCCACCGTGATCCAGCCGAAGTAGACCGAAAAGGGCAGGCGCAAGAACCATTTTTCGCGCGTGGTCAGGGCTTTGGCGTTGATGTTGACGACAATATCCATCAGATAGAGCAGCAAAAGCACCATCAAAATAAACGACAATGCGATGCGGTTATAATGCCAAGCGAAAATCCAGGCGGCGTTGGTCAATGATGATACGGCAAACATGAATCCGACTTTGCGCATCAGGATGATGTCTTCTGTTTCGCTTGAGCGGAAAAGGCCGAGTTGATAGAGGGTTGACAGCGCGAGCAGCAGATAGATCAAGCCCCAAATCGCAAACGTATATCCCGCCGGTGCGAACAGATTGGGATACGAATCGGAGACCGCACCCGTCCCGATGCCGTTGAGAGGCAGGATGTTTGCCAAGGCATTGACCGTTACCATCCCGACAAAGGCCAATGCGATCAGGAATTTAAACAGTCCGCTGATTTTGGTTTTGTCTTTCATTTTCTTCATTTTCGAACACTCCTTGTTATTGATAGAGATAATACCCTTCGAGCAGGTAATTTTCACAATATTTCTCCGCGAGCCGCAGGAAATGGTTTTTGACCGATTTGAGTTGAGATTCACCTGCGGCGTATTTTTGCAACAGGATCTGAAAGCGTTTTTTCTCGGTTTGTGTCGCTTTGTCTTTGAAATATCCCCAAACGTGCTGTGCGGCGTTGGCCGCGTTTCCGGGTTCGATCGGCAGATCGAGGGCTTCTTCAATCAGGCGATAAAACGGCAGAGCGGGATATGCGGTTTTATCTTGCAGCAGTTTCCGGGCGGTTTGATAATGTCCCGGGGAATGTTCGAGGATGCGGTATTTATAACGCGCCCACTCGGCTTCCAATGCGGCAATGCCTCGGTGGGAAATACAGTTGAGGCACTTTAACGCGGAACGGTTTTTGTCCTTGACTTCGAGCATGATGTCAACGTCTAAATCCGAAAGCGGACGGATAAAATTTAAAAACGGGTCGATGCGGATAAAATCGGAATGCGCGCCGGGCTTTTTCTGCGGATTCTGCTGCGAATAGTGGATTTTGGGGCTGCCGTCTTTTTCGTGCCATGTGGCGGCGCATTGTCTGATCCATTCGCGGTCGGAACGGGATTCTTCGGGCGGATTCACAGCATGGTGCAGGTTGTCGAACACCACGGGGATTTGAGCGGCAAGAGCCGTTTCAAGCACATCTTTGATGTTGAAAACCGTGTCGTCGTTTTCGAGCAAAAGGCGATTTTTGATCTTCGGGTCGAGTTGGTGAAAGCGGGACAGAAAACGGGCTTTGGCCTGCTCTTTGTTATCATATGCACCGCCGAGGTGGAGGATGATTTTATGGCTTGCGTCGAGACCGAGGGCATCGAGCAACTTTGCATGGTAAGCGAGGTCCTGTGAGGCGCGTTCAGCCACGGATTCATCGGGCGAATTGAGAACGGTGTACTGCCCGGGGTGCATCGAGACGCGCAGATGGGAGTCGCGGATTTTTTGCCCGATGGCGGTGAACCGATCGGCATAAAGATCTTGCCAAGGCAGTTTTGCCGCGGCGCTTGAACCGAACGGAATCAGATCCGAGGAGATGCGAAAGAGTTTGATACCGTTTTTGATATTGTAGTCGATCAGGGTCTCGAGCGCGTTCAGGTTGTGTGCGATGAGCGGCAGAAGGCGTTCCGGCTGCGCGTTTTTCAGCGTGCAGCTTTTCAGTTCGCTTCCGGGTACGGCAACGGCCAAACAGGCGTATCCGATGTTCATAACGTCCCTTTCTGCCGGCGGGGGTCTGTCTGTCGTGTTTGAGAATGCGGGGACCGTTTGCGGTGTCGCGGCGATTTTTACTTGGTTCATATTATACAGCAAAATATGCCATTTTTCAACCTTGAAATTTGTTTTGCATCAAAGGCGGCCGAAAGCGTGAAAAGGTTGACATCACGGGTCGGGAATGCGATAATTTTATGCGAAATCATATTGAGGGCTGCGGGAGATGCGTATGAACAAGGAAATCATTAAAATTAATGAGGCGGAGGGGATTTTCCTTCCGATGTTCGACGTCAATTTAAACGATACAAGCGAATTCACGGCTGAAAACGCCGTTTTGGTTCAATCGTGGGACTGCTGCATGCTGACGGGGAAATCCGAAACATTCGGCGTGACCTGGAACGGCATGGTCGATATGGGGGAATATGATCGGCTGTTGTTTTTTATCAATCCTCCGCCGTATGTCAAAGTCGGCGGCACCGCAATTGTGAACGGCGAAGAAATAAAACTGTTTGAAAATGTTTTCGGCGCAAACGCGCCGATCGAGATCGCGGGAACGGTATCGGCGGACATGAACGGCAAACGGATGCTGACCTCATTTACGCTCACGTTCGACGCATGCGGTTCGGCGATTTCCTCTCATATCATCTCATTGGGTTGGGTCGGCGTATTATGTAGTGATAAAGAACATTTGATCGAAGATGCCCTGCCGAAATACGACGAACATTCGTTTGACAACTATCTGATCCATGCGCAGCCTGATTTGCGGGACAATGTCTTTTACGGGCAAAAAGAGTTAGACGCGATGATCGAAAAGGCTCGAGCCGATATACGGATGAAGCCGGCGTTTGAACAGCTTGCCAAAAAAGCCGCCGCGTATGAAAATTTTGTGCCGGAAAAGGAAATCCGGCAATATCTTGCGGTTAAGGAGCATATGTACCGCTATGTCCGCGTCCGGGACAGAAACCGCCTCGAACTCAAAAGTGTTTTGACGCTGATGGCAGTCGCGGGGTATGTGCATAAAAATCCGAAATGGACGATGCTGGCGGCGCGCATGCTGCTGTCGATCGCGGTCACGCCTTTTTGGTTCGAGGGTCCGCAGGCCAACATGCCCGGTTCGAACTGGCACCACGTCTGCTTTACCGAGGAGGGTGTATGCCGCGAGATCACCTATGCGCTCGGGTTTTTGGGCGGTGTGTTGACGGAAGAAGCCAAAAAACGGATTCTGGTTGGAATGAAAAAACACTTCCCGACCATCGAGAGATGCTGCGACGAGGTCTGCTATCGGCGGTTTATGAATCAGGGCGTGGTCGAGTCGTCGGGCAGGGCGATTGCGGCGCTCGGTTTGAAAATCCTCGGGGACGATGAATATGCCGGCATGGAAAAAATCGAATCTTATTACCGGCAAAACGTTGAAATCGTCAACAACTATCTCAACGAAGAGGGTCACTGCTGCGAGGGTCCGGGGTATTATTTTTACTCATTTAACTCCTCCTTTACCCTGTGGATGGCCTACGCGCGCATGAAAGGTGTGCCGGTCAAAGACATCGTGCCGGACCGGGTGCTGCTGTCCTTCAAATATCTCGAATGCCTGTTTTCGAGGGCAAAGCAAAACGAGGATTTCGTCTACACCAACAGCTGGGGCAACAAGCGGCAGTCGCCGTTTTTGATCGCGGCCTATGCGCGCTATCTCGGCTTTGAGGCGGGTATGGCACATGTCGAAAAGAGATTGGCGGGGAATCCCGAAGAGCTTGAAATCGAAAACAGCTTGAATTTTATCATGCTGTGCGATTTTATCGCGCATGAAAAGCCCGTGCCGCAGAAAATGCCGCCCGAATGGGTGATCTTTGAAAAATCCGGGCTGGCGTCATATGAATTCGATAAGGGGAAGTTCTGGTATTTCGCCGAGCGCAACCCGATGACCTGCCACTACCACGGAGATCGGGGCAGTTTTATTCTGCATTATGCCGATGAGGCGCTTTTTGCCGACCCCGGCATTGTCTCTTATAACAACGCGATGTCGCGCCATATGGTGCTGCAAACCTACCACAACGTCGCCTATCCGACGGGACGGCAGATGAAAATCAAGAGCGAAAAAGCCGACGGGATCGCCTCCGACAAAAAGGCGCAGGCAAACGGAACACTGGTGCTGGACAATTCGTTTTGGAATGACTATGTGCCGGAGATCAAGTATTTAAAAAAGACGAAAAACGGCCTTGCGTTTTGCAGCGACCAAAAAGCGCTTTTCCCCGGTATTGCGCTAAAAGGCGAACGGGCGGGAGAATTTTCGGAAAACGGTCTTGTGTTCACCGATACCTGGGAGCTGACGCACGAAGACGGGCTTACCGTCAACTTCGTCTCGTACGGCAAGTGGGAGATCACCGATCACGGCGCATCTGTTCGGGTCGGGAAAGCCGCTGCGGTTTTGAAATTCGAGACCGATTTGAAAATTTCGCTCGCTACGGACACGGGCATGATCGACGCGCAGCAAAGGCCGATCACCGTGCTGCGTCTGATGACCGAACCGGCAAAAGAGATTCGGGTGAAAACCGAAATCAAATTCTTCGAGGTGTGAGAGAATGGAATTCAAGGATTTTATCGAAAAAATCGATCATACAATCGCCGCTTTGGGCGGCAATTTGCGGGAATATCCGGCCTGCGCAACGGGGAATTATCTTGAAAACAGGGAAAAATCCCTGCCTTTGAGCAGCATCTCCAACTGGACGCAGTCATTTTTCACCGGAGAGGCGCTGCTGGCGTATGCCTATACCGGAGACCGGAAATACACCGACTGGTGTGAGCGTTTTTACGGGGATTATTATGATAAGGTTTTCAAGACCCCGAATCAGACCATGCACGACCTCGGGTTTTTATTTACGCCGTATGCGGTGGGGTTATACCGGTTGCTGAAAGAGGATAAAATGCGGGAACTCGGTTTGCGCGCGGCACAGGTATTGGCGATGCGTTTCGACCCGAAAAGCCGCCACATCCGCGCCTGGGGCAACATGCAGAACGAACTGCCCGACGACCTGCCATTCGGTGACGACGGCTCTTTCTATCTGAAAAGCGACGGAATGGCGATCATCGACTGCATGATGAATCTGCCGCTGCTGTTATGGGCAAGTGAGACGCTGAATCATCCCTTTTACCGTAAAATCGCCTGCGCCCATGCCGACATGACGATGCATTATTTTATTCGGAAAGACGGTTCGGTCTGCCATGCCTATCGTTTTAACCCGGAGACCGGTGCGCCCATCGGCGAGGACAACAACTGCGGATGGTCGGTCGGGTCGCACTGGAGCCGCGGCACCGCTTGGGCGGTCTACGGCTTTGCGATTTTATACGGGTACACGCGCGACAAGCGTTATTATGAGACGAGTGAACGGTTGGCAAAGGACTTTTTGCGGCTGAGCGGCGGGAAAGTTCCGGTTTGGGATTTCCGGCTGCCGAAAAGCGAACCGCAGAACCTTGACACCTCCGCTGCGGCAATCACGGCATGCGGGCTTTATGAATTGTTCAGATATTCTAAGGATGAAAAATTGAAAAACGGCGCGGACGGGCTGATGGCCGATTTGGAGCGGTATGTCAACACCGACCCAAAGGTAATGGGTGTACTGAAAGAACAGAACGGGCGGCATTATTATACCTGTTTCGGCGATTATTTCTATCTGGAGGCGCTTGTAAAAAGAGAAAAAGATTATCGGGTTTGGTAATCGACCGCTTAATTTAGAATTTTGAAGAGCACTCCTTTTGGGGTGCTCTTTGTTTTATTGGAAAAAGGTAAGAAAACGACAGAAAACAGTTATTATTTAAACCCGAACCCGCATACATTATAAAAAAATCGGGAGGGCGGAGGATGAGAAGGGGACGGTACGGGAAGGAATGCGGAGGATTTGACCCGATCTCGGACAGGGTGTTAATGCTTGCGGCTTATATCGCTGCGACCGGCGCCACGGTTCGGGATGCCGCGAAGCGCTTCGGCGTCAGCAAGAGCACGGTACATA
>DAOSWV010000019.1 GCA_035380125.1 Oscillospiraceae bacterium | reverse complement strand
CGCTACTCTTTTTTTCCTCCTCCCTTTTGTAACACATCAATTGTAATCCTACACAGCAGGCAAATCAAAGTCAAGGGCAGGTTTGCAATTTCCCTTCAAATATGGTATACTCGGGTATATTTTAATTTGGGGGATGTTTTCGTGAAACCTCTGTTCATTCCGGCGACAAAATTGAAAGAGAAGCCGGCCGACGAATCCAAGCTCGGATTCGGTAAAATTTTTACTGACTATATGCTCGTCGTCGAGTACGACGCGGATAAGGGCTGGTACGATCCTAAAATTATGCCCTACGGTCCGGTCGAGCTCAGCCCGGCGGCAATGGTTCTTCATTATGCTCAGGAGGTATTTGAAGGGCTCAAGGCCTACCGCACGGCGGACAATCATATACAGCTGTTCCGTCCGATTGAAAATATCCGCAGAATGAATCGTTCGTGTGAGCGGCTTTGCATTCCGCAGCTGGATGAAAACGATTTTATGGATTGGCTGACCGAGTTGATCACGATCGAACAGGACTGGGTTCCCGGCGCACCCGCAACCTCTCTGTATATCCGTCCGTTTATTTTCGCGACCGATCCGTTTATCGGTGTCAAACCCTCTCATACTTATAAATTTATGATCATTCTCTCGCCGGTCGGCAATTATTATCCCGAGGGCGTCAAACCGGTCAGCATCTATGTCGAGCATGAATTCACCCGTGCGTCCAAAGGCGGTACGGGTTATACCAAATGCGGCGGCAACTACGCCGCTTCGATCAAGTCGCAGGTCAAAGCCGGAGAACTGGGTTATACACAAGTGCTTTGGCTCGACGGCGCCGAGCGCAAATACATCGAGGAAGTCGGCACGATGAATGTCTTCTTCAAAATCGGCGATGAGATTGTCACTCCTGCAAAAGGCGATAGTATTCTCGGCGGAATTACCCGCATGTCAACGCTCGAACTGCTGCGCCATTGGGGTTATACCGCAAACGAGCGGCAGCTCTCGGTCGCCGAACTCGAACAGGCGGCCAAAGACGGCAAGCTTGTCGAGGCATTCGGAACCGGTACCGCGGCGGTCATCTCTCCGATCGGGCTGTTGGATTTCGGCGATACCAAGGTCACGATCAACAACGGTGAAATCGGTACGATCACGCAGAAACTCTACGACACGCTCACCGATATCCAGTGGGGCAGAATCTCCGATCCGTTCGGCTGGATCAAACGCATTATCTGATGGAAAAGATTGCGAGTTTCACAGTTAATCACAAGCATCTCACACAGGGGATGTACACTTCACGCAAAGACGGCGATATCGTAACCTATGATTTGCGGTTTCGCCGCCCCAATCGTGAGGCGGTACTTTCCAATGCTGCGTTGCACACCATCGAACATCTGATGGCGACAGTACTGCGAAACGGGGAACTCGCAGAAAACGTGATTTATTTCGGACCAATGGGCTGCCGTACGGGTTTTTATCTGCTGCTGCGAAATGTAAACCCGGCAGATGCGATTCGTGTCACGGTCAATGCGCTCAAAGCGGTTTCGGATTGGCGCGGGGAAATACCCGGGACTACCGACGCCGAATGCGGGAATTACAGGGAACATGATCTGGAAGCTGCTAAAAAAGAAGCGGCCATGATGCTTGATATTTTAAAGGACTGGACGAAAGAAAAGCTGACGTATCAGTCCTGAAGCGAGGTGAATCCTGTGGCGCGAACGGCGGCAGTTATGCGTAAGCCGAAATTTTTATCTCAAGAATATTTTCTGACCAAGAAAGAACAACCCAACGGGCAATATTTATACTATTTTTATATCCTTTGCTATAAAACCGGACTTCGCACGGTTTCATTATTTCGGAGAATCGGCGTTTTTTTTGAAGAATTGTTTCGATTCTTGTTTATCCGTCTGCTTTCAGGGACGATTATAAGCGCCTGGCGAGCAGTTAAAGCTGTTATAAAACGGGCATATTACAAAGGCGTTACCGTCGAGAGAAAGCAAATCGCACGCCAGCGGCAGGAACTTGCGGCAATCAAGGAAGAAAGAAAACTGCTTGGCGGAAAAAACAATAAAAATAAGCAAATTGTCGTTTATGAAGAACGCATAAACCATTTACAGCGTTCAATTAAAAAGCGTGTTGTCCGGCACGGAATTCGTCTATTTGCACCGGTATTGGCATTGATTCTGTTGGTCGGTTCGCTGTTCGTCTGGAACAGCTTGGAAGTTGCGCTGAGGGTCGAATACGATGGCCTCGATCTGGGTTACATTAAAAACGAGAGCGTTTACGACGACGCGGTTGCCGGTATCGAAGACCGAATTATCGGCATTGAAAACCGGTATAATTTTTCAGCCACACCGATCTATAAAATTTCACATGTTACAGCCTCAAAAATTCAAAATACCGATCAGTTTGTCGATACGTTTTTATCTGCGGTGCTCGGTGACGAGGTCGATGAAGCCATCGGCGTCTACATAGACGGGAAATTCCTCTTGGCGGTCACCGAACAGGAACAGTTAAAAACCTTTATGAACACCCTTCTTGAACCGTATCACAGCGACGATGAAAACGCCGTCGTGGGGTTTTTAAACGATGTCACATTTGAGTCGGGCATCTACCCGATCGTAAACATAAAAACCTATGACGAAGCAGTGGCAATTTTGGGACAGGAGGATACCACAACGGTCAAATACACCTGCGTCAAAAATGATACAGTTGCCACGATTGCCACAAAAAACGGTCTGACCGAAGAGGCGCTGCTGCAATATAACCCCGAAATCGAATCAAAAATCGTCAAAGGGAAAGTATTGACACTGACATTGCCCGAGCCTTTTTTACCGGTCAAGATTTCGATTCGTACCACCTACACTGAGACCATTCCGTACGATACCACAATCAAGTATTCCTCGTCTCTTTATGAGGGGCAAACCGAGATCACGACTTCCGGCAGAAACGGCAGTCAGGAGGTCGTTGCAGACATCATCTATGTCAACGGTGTCGAGGTATCGCGTGATATCATCAGTACTACAGTGACCAAAGAAGCGCGTAATGCCGTGAAAAAAGTCGGCACCAAAGCGGTTCCGAAAACCGCTCCTTCCATTGAAGATTTTAACGGCGTGACGGTTACAGGTAAATTCATGTGGCCGGTTGATGGGGGACATATCACCTGCGGATGGCTCGGATATCCCGGCCATTATGGTCTTGATATCGGCGCAGCCAAAGGAACCAATATCTACGCATCTGACGGGGGTATTGTGGTCTATGTCCACTACGGAAAAACCAGTTACGGTTACGAGATCGTCATTGATCACGGGAACGGATACGAGACCCGATACGGACACTGCAGCAAAATTTTGGTCGAGGTCGGCGATAAGGTGGAAAAAGGCGATGTGATCGGACTGGTGGGCAGCACCGGGAATTCCACGGGCCCGCACCTTCATTTTGAAATTATTAAGGACGGTAATCGAATTAATCCGAAACCGTTCATTACAGGTTAATAAAAAGAAGAAAAATGGCAGCTTTTATCGAGAAAGCTGCCATTTTTGAAAATATAGGCCAAACTCAACCGATGGTTTAGCAACATTCAACCAACGATTGTTGGAACTCAACCTCGGTGTTCGATATACTTGGGGCGCAAGGTAAGGGACGGCTTGCGGAAAGGGAGGATTTTATGTTTGATATGAACGAAGTGGGCAGGCGGATCTCCGCCGCGCGTAAAGAGAAGAATATGACCCAAATGGAATTGGCCGATCAACTGAACATCAGTTTTCAGGCGGTCAGCAATTGGGAACGCGGCGTATCAATGCCGGATATCTCAAAACTGCCGGAATTGGCGGAATTGTTCGGAATGTCGGTCGATGAATTGCTGGGCCAGCCTTCACCGCTGATCAGCGGAATTGTATCTGAACCTGTTGAAGAGTATCTCAAAGACCACAAGGTCACCATTCACGAGGTCAAAGAGGCTGCACCGTTGTTAAAACCGGAACAAATAGACAAGGTGTTTGAAAACTGTGAAACTTCTGACGATCTCTCTGAAATCACCGATTTGCTCCCGTTTTTAGGGCGAGAGGTCTGCGGCGGGTTGTTTCGGAAGTGCTGCGAAAGCGGTGATATGAAACACGCGGAGGAAATCGCACCATTTGTAGGTCGAGAAGCCATCGACCGAGAGGTAAAGCGCCTGATTGAAGCAGGAGAAGAGATCGGCATTTTGGCGGCCTTTATGGGCAAAGAAACGAGGAACGAAACGGCACGGATGCTTTACGAAAAAAGCGGTATACGTGCACTTGGCGACCTGCTGCCCTTTGTCAACCGGGATGTTTTGAATCAAATTGCTGACGTCGAGTATGAGAAAAACGGGATGAGAAATATGGAGCATATCGCCCCGTTCATGAACAGAGACCATTTAAATCAACTGGCTAAAAAGGCCATCGAAAAAGACGGAATTAAAGCCATCAGCCCCATCGCGCCCTTTTTGGGCAAAGATATTCTACGTGAATATGTAAAGGAGAAATTTTTATGAAATTATTCAAAGTCGATTTGATTCGAAATATCGCAGTACCCGATGAAAAGGCACGTGAAGTGCTTTTGGGCGGTGAAATTCCGTGCTGTCAGGTATTTCATGAGTGGCTTACCTACCGCCAACTCTTATGAAAGAACCCCTCACGCTGAATAGCGTGAGGGGTTCTTTTCATTGGTAGAACAGTATTACAGATTGGTTTATTTTACACCGCCCGGAATCGGGTCACAGGGCAGCGGGGCGGGGCGTTTACAGGTGGATTTGAGCTTATAAAACTTATTGGTATCACCGCTGATGCCGAATCCGCACATGATTTCAAGCACATGGTTGGTCAGGGAGCAGTGGGCGCGGTTCTTGCCGCCGTCCTCAAGCGCTTGCGCCATATCCGCGACACCGAGTCCACGGCTGTTTTCGGCATAGGGGTGGGTGAGCGGCATCTCCATAAAGTTCGGTGAATTCTTGGTTTTGATCAGAACCGGACCGCCGAAGGTGTTGGGGTCGGGGACGATCATTGTACCGAGTGTGCCGTAGATTTCAATGCGCGGCAACTGGCTGGCCCAGACGTCGAAGCTCATAATCACGGTGGCGATGGCGTCGTTTGCAAAGCGCATCGTACCTGCAACGTGAGTCGGAACTTCCACATCAACCACAGTGCCGAATTTCGGTTTACTGGTGATCGTGCGGGTGGGGAAGGTGATGTTCTGCATGGCGGCGACGGCTTTAACCGGACCAAGCAGGTTTACCAGCGCGGTCATATAGTACGGACCCATATCCAGCATCGGACCGCCGCCGGTCTTATAATAAAATTCGGGACCGGGGTGACAGCTCTCATGCCCGTGGCAGACCATAAAAGCGGTTGCGCCGATGGGCTTGCCGATGATGCCGTCGTCCAGATATTTGCGGCAGGTTTGGATGCCCGCGCCCATAAAGGTGTCGGGTGCGCCGCCGAGTAAAAGCCCCTTTTTGTCAGCCAGTTCCACCAGTTCTCGGCCCTGTTCAATGGTCAGAGACAGCGGCTTTTCGACATACACATTTTTGCCGGCCTCAAGCGCCTTTTTTGAAAGGGCAAAATGCGACTGTGGCGTGGTGATGTTGAGGATGATATCAATCTCGGGACAATCGAGCATCTGCTCAAAAGTCATAATGTGCGGTACATGGAATTCTTCGGCCTTGGCCTTGACCGACTCGGGAATCAGGTCGGCGGCGGCGTATACCTCGGTGTTTGTAAAGGTCTGTGTCAGGTTTTTAAAGTAAATGCCGCTGATATTACCACAGCCTAAAATGCCGATTTTTGCTTTCTTCATATGAATAACCTCCTCGGTATTTATCTTGTCGCCCATAAAAAGCCGCGGCGCATCAGTTCTTTGGCTTCGGGGATGTCGAAGATTTTATAGGTATGGCCAAGGGAGTTATAGAATACGCGCCCCTCGCCCCATAATTTTGTATAGACAACCGGAACGACAACCGAGCCGTTGGCTGCGTGCGGACCATCCGCGGTCGGAAAAGTAGTGGTTGCGAGCACGTTGACCGCAGGATCGACGTGGATATAATACTGCTCACTGGAGACATCAAAGTCATCAAGACCGTCGACAATCGGAGAAGACGAGGTTTTGACGATATTGACGCGGTAGTCAGTGCCGTCGTTTCCCGGATGTGCGATCCACTGTGAACCGGTCAGAAACTGCCACTGGGTGCTGTTGCGAAAAGAATCACACATACCGCCGTGGCAGCCGGCAATGCCCATGCCCTCTGCGACTGCCGTGCAGACGTTTTCGCAGTATTTACCGTCGATTTCGCCCATGGTCCAAATGGGGACAAATAAATCAAAGGTGCGCAGGTTATCGAGATCAGCCAGATAGTCGAGCGTGTCCGAGATTGTGACCTCGAATCCCTCTTCGCGCAGGATTTCGGCGAACACTTCACCGGTTTCTTTCGGGGTGTGGCCGTTCCAGCCGCCCCACACAATTAATGCTTTCATGTTGTTGACCGTTCTTTCTGTTGTTTTAGTTTATGTGTAAGAATAATATTTTCAATATCACCACCCTGTATAGACGATCGGATCGTTGATATACCCGTCCTCGGGCAATATAGCCGGCATCTCGGGGAATTCCATTGATGTCAGTTTTGCATTTTCGGTAAAAATCAGCAGCGTTCGGTCGGAAATTGCAAGCGTATTCGGTTTACCGATAATCGTTACCTGAGCGGCAATCCAGGTGTATTCGGTATCAATGACCGTGATATTATAGGTTGTCTTTCCGGTTTTTTCGGCAAAGACAAAATAGCTGCCGTCCTCGGAAAAAGCCATCGGCAGACTGCCGTCCGACTTTTCGTTGCCCCGACTGACAAGAACTGCCCCGGAAGCGCCGAGTGTGCAGAAATAAAGATCATATTGATCTTCGTCATAATTTACGGTTGTGCAAGCGGCGTATTTTCCGCCGTGGGCCTGCGTGCAGTTATAATACCCTTGTACGGGGAAAGCGGTCGTCGTACGGCTTTCGATGTCATAGACCCCTTTGGTCTCAGAGGATTCATATCCGCCGTATATATAGGTGAAATGGGTATCGTCAATGCGCGTATCGAAGCTGTATACCCAACTGTCCATGCCGTAAGGATCCTCTCCGATAATTCCGGCCATCAGCAGTTTGAACGCACCGCTGTCCCTGACCAGATACAAGCTGCCGTCCGAGTCCTGCAGAATATAATTTTCGTCCGAGAGATATGAATAATTTCCCGATTTCTCAATAGAAGAGAGTTCTTTTCCCTTTTCATCAAATCGGTGTTCATAATAGATAGTATTCTCGGAACCGTCGTCGTTGGTGTTATACTGCGTCATGCAGGCGAGGATATTCCCGTCGCTTGTAAGCGCTATTTCGGCGTTGGCATTAGCTTTCCAGAGCCGTACGACATTGACTGCGGTTTGAAAGTCGGGTTCGAAAATTTTCAGATAATACTGTACCGCGCTGTGAGAATCGGATTCGTCCAGCTCATAAAGAAGCATTGCGATATTGCCGTCGGGAAGCGTCACCGCGTCTAAAATATTTCGATACCCGAGGATTTTTGATATGGATACCGCATCAGGGGATTCAAAAGTTTGGGGTGGGGTATAAAATGTGCTGTCATATGACGGATCTTCGCATAAAAAAGAATAAAGTTGTGCATAGGTGGAGATCTGTTCGTCCTGATTGGTGACAAATCCGAGTAGAAGACTTCCGCCCTGCGGTTTTTGCTTCAAAACGACCTGAATCCAGACAAGGCAGTCGAATTTCTGCTCATCAGCCGAAAAGATTTGATTTTCAAGCCCCGGAACTTCTGAGATCGTTTTAAAACTGACCGGATATTCGGCAAGATAAACTCCGGCGTCCCGATAGAAAACACCGCTGCCAATATTCATATTAACGGAGATGCTGTAATCTCCGATATTAAAATCGGTGACGCCGAACGGCTCGAGGTTGGATTTGATAAAATCCTCCGCAAATTCCCGCGAAGCAGGGATGACGGAATCCTTTTCAAACTGTCCGGCAATCACCTTTTCACGGGTATAAACAGTATTGACCACCCATTCACCGGTGAATTCCTCCGACTCGCTTTGATCGCGCTCAAAGGTCTGCGAGACGACCGGCGGTGTATAGGAGGAGGTGGAAGAGGATTCGGATTGTGTCGAGCTTGTCCCGTTCGAAATCGGTATGGGAGCGCATCCGGCGGCCAGAAGGATAATTAAAGCAAGGCAAAGGGATTTTCTCATCAATTCGTTCTCCCGAGTTTTTAGCCGATCGAATACGAGGTATATTCACCCGTATATTGATAGCCGAGTTTTTGTGCCAGCAGGCAAGAAGGCAGGTTGGCCGCATCCCAGCACGGGCACAGCTTTCGATCCAGACATTCTAAAATCAATTGTGCCCCGCAGGCCGATGCCAGCCCTCTGCGTCGGTATTCCGGTTTGGTATTGATCTCGACTTCAATGCCGCCGTCATAAACGATATAGGAAGATGCTCCGGATACGGGTCTGCCGTTAAAAAGTACGACAAAGCCAAACCCCTTTTCCAAGAACGCCTCTTTCGACGGAAAATTCTCAATCAATCCCCGAGACCAGTTTTCCGAATATAAAAGGTCGTAAATTTCACTGTCAATGGGTTTTATGTAAAAGCTAACCGGCAGATTGACTGCATATTTTTCAAGCTGCTCTCGATTGAAGATACTAGGATCCTTTTTAAAACCGTACCGAACTCGTCTGCGGGCTCTCGGGCCGAGGATGTTCTCGACCATGTCATACCAGTTGGGCTGGGGGATCAGTTCGGTTCCCGCCGGAACACATTCCAACAGTTCCACTGCTTGAATGCTGGCGGGGTTCCCTCCGACAAACGAAAAGCCGGTATTGACAATCAATGCTGTGGTGGGGAAATCGGGATCGTCGGCAAATGCCTGGCCGCTGTAACCCTGCAGGCAGGAGACAATCAGTTTGTCATCGCTCCACGAAAACAGCGGTGCGATGTTTTTTATTTTTTTTAACGGGACTGTTTTCATAATGGAGTCACCCTCTTTCACAATTTTGGGAGTTGAACTCGATTGGTATTTGAAAAATGATATTTCGGAGCGATATGACCAAACTTACCCCGCTGTTGTTGTCTTATATTTTAACATAACCAATCGATAAATACAACCTTTGAAAAATCGAAAAAATGTCCTTTGAGATGTTGACAAAAAGGGTACGGTGTGATAAAATTACCGTTGCCATTGCGGAATTGTGTAATGGTAGCACGGCAGACTCTGACTCTGTTTGTGAGGGTTCAAGTCCTTCTTCCGCAGCCAGCGGCGAGTCGCCGCAGACAAACGCGATTTTCGAATCATAAAATCAACGGCGTGATTCACGCGGCGGACGCTTTATTAATTCGGAAGAAATAATATAAAGCCTCTGCAGACAAATGCGGTGGGCAGTGCCCGCTTCCAAACGCGTTTCTCATGCCATGTGTCCGAATGTGAGGATTCACGCGGCGGACGATTTATGATCGCGCAACAAATGATTCCCGGCAAAGACAAATGACCTGCGTCAAAAACGCAGGTTCAATTATCGGGGTGTGGCTCAGTTTGGTAGAGCGCTTGGTTCGGGACCAAGAGGCCGTGTGTTCGAATCACATCACTCCGACCACAAAACATCAGAATACAGCGATATACCAGAGGATAATATCGCATAGGAAAGCCAAAAATAAACGCTCACGTCGATTGACGCGGGCGCTTTTTCTTTGTAAATATTCACCGGTGTATTTCAATATATCTCACTATTACTGTCGCGGTTACTGTTTGCTATTACTGTCGGAGTTGCTTTCAGTACACTCCCGCCGTTTTGAGCGCGTCACGCAGCGAGTCGATTTCGTTTTTGATATAACCGCGTGTAGCAAGTTGACATTTGGTAATGAAGTATTTTATAATGAGCCAACAATGGGAAGTAGATGAAGGGAAGGGACAAGTCAATGAAAAAAGTTATAAAAATAGTAGTTTTTTCATTATTAGGACTCGTTTTGATTATGCGGTTGTCTGTTCCATTGATAAACAACTTGATTGCATTTGATGTAAAAAGAAAATTAATTGCACTTTCACTCCCGGAATCCACGCAAATTATCGATTCAATTTCCTGCGCGGGGAAGTTGGTGGGTAACGGAAACGGAATGCAATTTTTCGGCGCAATGCTTATTAAAAGCGAATTATCTCAAGATCAGTTAATGAATTATTATCAGACTTATCAAGATACAATCCCATCTATTTCTGTGGACCGACAGTTAGGAAACAAAATCGAAAGCATTATAAATCGTGAACTTGCTTTCTCACAAACCGGTAATGTGAGTGGATATTATATCGTTTCTGCATTTCTTGATGAAAGTGATTATTTTCTAAGTGATTATGATTTGAGAGGGCATTGATATGGATATTTCCACAAAAAACGCCGATCGGTTTACTGGATTTGCGGATACTTATGATTTGGCACGGCCAAAGATGCCGCTCTGTCCGGTTGAAATCATCACCCGATATCTCGGGAAAAAGCCAGGCCTCGTCATCGACATGGGCTGCGGAACAGGATTGTCAACCGTGATTTGGAAAGACCGCTGTGAACAGGTAATCGGCGTTGAGCCCAACGACGATATGCGTGCGATTGCGGAACAAAAAGCCGGGGATAACTTATCTTTTATCAAGGCATTTGCCCATGAGACCGGTCTTGCTTCTGCCTGTGCCGAAGCGGTGATTTGTTCGCAGTCGTTTCATTGGATGAATCCGGATTTAACATTGAAAGAGATTAATCGAATCCTAAAAAACGACGGTATTTTCGCCACGGTTGATTGCGATTGGCCTCCGGTTTGTAATTGGGAGGCCGAAAAGGCTTATTTAGAACTATTTAAAGCGGTAGCCGTCATCGAAGAAGAAAACATTGATCTGAAAGACAGCTTTACCAGGTGGGACAAGAAAAAACATTTGCAAAATATTCGAGACAGCGGCTATTTCCGTTACACCCGAGAGCTTGTATTTTCCAACACCGAAGTTTTTGATGCAGATCGTTTTATCGGTATTGCAATCAGCCAAGGCAGTTTACAGGGGGTTCTTAAAAAGAGTCCGAATTTAATCGAACAAGATTTGAAAGCATTCATTGAAACAATCCGACGTTTATTCGGTGGCCGAAACTTGAAGACGGATTTCGGTTATCGTATGCGAATCGGAATAAAATAACACTTGTAAAAAAGCCGCCTGCCGATTCTTTTAAGAATCGGCAGGCAGCTTTTTTTGGAGGGAAACTGAATCCGTAAGATCAGTCTTTCTTTTTCTTTTTAAGAGAAAACAGTAAGGCAACAATTGAAATTCCGGCGGCAGCGAATATCAAAATTTTTAACCACATATCCGCAACCAAAATTCCGCAGGCTAACATAAGAAGGATCGCGACAAGAGATAAAACCGTTCCGAATTTCATGATTTCGGGTATAACGACTGTAACTAGCCGTTTACCCATACCTCCTTTTTATGATTCTCTACCAAGGGCTTATCAGTATTATACACGATAAAAAGTAACAAATCTATAGATTATGAAAATAATTATCAAATATATGTCACTATATTTTTGCTTAAAAATCATTATACTGAAAAAATATGAAAAATTTTGATTTGTGCTTGACAATACCGAGCCCCATGTGTATAATCAAACTTCCGCGTCTGCGGCTGGACGCTTGAGGATATTTTACTGACACCGGTTTTTCGTCCGATTTTCGGAACGGAGGATTTTGTCATCTGTCGGAATAAGCGATATGATGCCATGTTCAGGCGTCATATTCAAACGCGTTCATTTGATGGGGAGAACAAAATGATTGAACTGAAAAACATCAATAAGACCTTTAAAATCGCAAAGCGTAATGCGGGACTTAACGAGGCATTAAAAGCCCTTTTTAAAAAAGAATACACCTATATCCACGCGCTCAATGACGTTTCTTTTCAAATCAACGACGGCGAAATGGTCGGCTACATCGGTCCGAACGGCGCGGGGAAAAGCAGCACCATTAAGATCATGAGCGGTATTCTGACACCTGACAGCGGCGAGTGCATCATCAACGGGCGGACGCCTTGGAAAGACCGCATTGACCATGTGCGCGAAATCGGGGTTGTCTTCGGCCAGCGCAGTCAGCTGTGGTGGGATGTGCCGGTGGTCGACAGCTTTGAATTGATTAAAGATATCTATAAAGTCAGCGATACGGCTTTCAAACGAAATTTGGACGAACTGACGCAGTTATTGGATATCGGCGAGATCATCCGGACACCGGCGCGCCAACTCTCACTCGGCCAGCGGATGCGTTGTGAAATTGCGGCTTCGCTGCTGCACGACCCGAAAATTTTATTTCTGGACGAGCCGACCATCGGGCTTGACGCGGTCTCGAAAATCGCCGTGCGTGATTTTATCAAAACGATCAACCGCGAGCGCGGCACGACCGTGATTCTGACGACCCACGACATGCAGGACATCGAGGCACTGACCGAGCGAATACTATTGATCGGGAAAGGCCGCATTCTGCTTGACGGTTCGCTCGAGGAGTTGAAGCGCAGAAATTCGACCCACAAGACCCTGACGGTCGATTATACGGGGCAGTTGGGAACGCTCGAAGCCGGAATGCACCTGCAAAAGAATCTCGACGGACATGCGGTGATCGTGATAGATACGGCGAAAATTCCGGTTTCGGCGGCCATCGCCGCGATTTCGAAGCAAGCGGAAGTAAACGACCTCTCGGTGACCGGAGCGACCGCCGAGGAAATGGTTGTGGCGCTCTATAAGGAGTTTCAGATATGAAAAAATACCTGTCCTTCTTTAAAATCAGATTGATCAATGGCCTGCAGTACCGTGCCGCCGCGATTGCCGGAATGGCTACGCAGTTTTTTTGGGGCGGTATGACGTTGTTGATGTTCTGGGCATTCTATCAAAACGGTGCGAACGAATTCCCGATGACATTCCCGCAGTTGGCCAATTACATCTGGATGCAGCAGGCGTTTTTGGCGCTGTACGCGGCGTGGTCTTTCGATAACGATATTTTTGAAGCGATCACGAGCGGCAACATCGCCTACGAACTCTGCCGGCCCGTAAGCATCTATACTATGTGGTTTGTCAAGAACATCGCCGCCCGGTATGCGCGGATGATGCTGCGCTGTCTACCGATCTTCGCGGTTGCAGTGTTTCTGCCCGTGCCGTTCAACTTGTCGGCGCCGGTCTCACTCGAGGCGGGGCTGTTGTTTGCGGTTTCGTTGATATTGGGTTCACTGTTGGCGATTGCGTTTGTAATGCTGATCTATATCGCGACGTTTTATATGCTGTCATCATTGGGTGTACGCATATTATTCAGCAGTATTGTCGAATTCCTTTCGGGTGCGATTATCCCGATTGCCTTTTTCCCGGAGAGTGTTCAAAAGGTTTTGTATCTGCTGCCGTTCGCATACACACAAAATACACCGTTTCAAATTTATAACGGCTATCTATCCGGTGCGGATGCCTATCAAAATATATTGCTTCAATTCGTTTGGCTGATCGCGCTGTGGCTTCTCGGTCGGCTTGCGATGTCCCGGGCGCTGAAAAAAGTCGTGGTGCAGGGGGGATAAGGCTCGAAAAATTAATTTTCGAACCTCAGGGAGTTTGGTCTGTTATACAAAGAATAATAACTGGTCGTTGTAAGGACCAAACACCCCAAAATCTGCGATAGGATGGTTGTAACCATGTTTTTATACCATGTCAGCGAAGAGCCGAATATAGAATTGTTTGAACCGCGTCTGCCTTCACGAAAGGATTTAAATCCGGATGTAGGACTGGTATGGGCGCTGTGTGAGCGGACACTGCCGAATTTTTTAACACCGCGTGACTGTCCTCGAGTGACTTATCATATCGGCGAAAACACCGCTGCCGCCGACATTGAAAAATATCTTCCGAAAGGATATTCCCATGCCGTGATCATCGAGACCGATTGGCTGGAACAGCTGCGGAATGCCACGTTATATTTATATCAATTTGACCCGACGGGATTTTATCTTCAGGATGAAGTTGCGGGATATTATGTCTCCGAAAAGCCGCAGATACCGATTGAGAAAACAATTGTCATCGATTTGGAGGCTGAACTGAAAAAGCGAAAGGTCGTTTTTATGACGGTTGATAACCTTTGGGAGATTTCCGAGAGAATCAAAAAGACGACGTTTAATTGGTCAATGTGCCGCATGGCATTTGCCAAAAGCAAACCGGAGGGAAAAGCATGAAATTATATCTGAAATACGCCTCTATCATCCTGCGCAGCCAGATGCAGTATAAGGCCTCGTTTGCATTGACGGCTGTCGGACAGCTTTTGGTATCGTTTACCGGGTTTTTGGGCGTGTACTATATGTTCAGCCGATTCAATTCGGTGAATGGTTTTACATTGTCGCAGGTGCTGCTGTGCTTCGGCGTGCTGCTTGCGTCGTTTTCGCTGGCGGAGTGTTTCGTGCGGGGGTTCGATGCATTCCGGGGGATTATCTCCAACGGGGAGTTTGACCGCATCATGGTGCGTCCCCGCAATGAAATTCTACAGGTGTTGGCCGCGCGCATCGAGTTTACCCGTATCGGACGGCTGCTGGTCTCGGTTGGTTTGTTGAGCTATGCCGTTTCCAACAGTGGTGTGGTCTGGACTGCAGATAAAATTCTGACCTTGTTTTTTATGATTTTCGGCGGATTTTTCGTCTATTCGGGCTTGTTCGTCATCTATGCGAGCATCTGTTTTTTCACCATTGAGGGACTGGAATTTATGAATATCTTCACCGACGGCACCCGCGAATTCGGAAAATACCCCCTTTCGATTTACGGAGAGGGTGTGTTGAAATTTCTGACTTATGTCATTCCGATTGCGTTGTTTCAGTATTATCCGTTTTTATATTTGATCGGTCAATCGCAGAATAAACTTTATATGTTTTTGCCGCTGATCGCCGCGCTGTTCGTTTTCCCGTGCCTGTTGTTTTGGAAGTTCGGCGTCAAGCACTATAAATCCACGGGTTCGTAATTATACGGCAGCCCACGCCTTATCGAGCAGGTCAAACGAATCGGTGATCGTGCATTCGATGGAATCCTCGCCGTTCAGCGGGCGCATTTCCAAAACCAGCGGATTGCGTTTGGCTTTGTCGAGATAACCGATTTCAAACAGCGCTTTCAAGGCGACGGTCAGTTCGCGTTCGCAGATTTCGCCGCCATCAATGCCCATCGGCGGGTGCATGTCGCCGTAGAGCGAACAGCACTTGTCTTTGAGTACGCAGTTGCCCAAATGGACGCGTTTGATTCTGTCACCGCATTTTAAAACGGATTCCCAGATGTCCTCACCCATGATCGGCAAATGGGCGATATCCAGTTCGATGCCGATGTTTTGATGCGTTTTTTTCACCCGATCAACGAGTGCAACACATTCGTCAATCGAGCCATATAAGAATTTTTTATCCACTGTGCGGTCGAACGGTTCGAGCAGGGCAGTGATGCCATGCGGCGCAAGTTCTCCGCAAAACCACAGGCAGAATTCGTAAAACCGCTCCTGCGCTTCGGCTCTGCGGTCGGGATAATCCGTGCCGGAGACGAATACAAAATCCTTCGCTCCTGCCTTGACTGCCTGTTCAATCTGATCCCGTACGACGATTTTGGTGAGCTCGCGTTCGGTCAGGTCGAGTGACCCGAGTGAGATTTTACGCGCGGGAAACAGGTGCAGCGCATAAGCCGTGTCTTTGCCGCTGTTTCTGACCGCGCCGATTGCTCGTGATCGCCACGGTTCCGCATATGGTACGCAGAAATCGAAGGTCACAATATCGGTGCGGACAGCGAATTTTTTAAGCGTATCCGTGTGATAAGCCGGGTCGTTCACGCAGTTCAGATAGAGCATGTGATGGACGAGTCCCAAGCTGGCGTATTGTTTGATATTGCCGGTCATAGCGTCTTTAAAACCTCCGTTTTTCTGAACAGGTAGGTCGCCCAGCACTGATTGGCGGTCGCGCCGGAAATGGTGTTTCCGTATTTTTTTAAATATTTTTCCGCGTACGGCGTATCATTGAAAGCAAATTCAAGTGTGACGGCGTCAAAAGACATCGGAATGACCGGCGGCGGTGACTGCACGACTTTTTTTGCCGCCTCGTAAATCAAGCGAAAGGTCTTTTCAATCGGATAACACAGCGCGCCGGTTTCGGAGAGCGACTCTTTCACGGTGACACCCGCGACATTCGGAAAGAGTTTTTTCGCCTCGGCAATGCCCTCGGAATCGGCGGTGATCAAAACAAGCGGCACATTGAAGCTGCCGGCAACTGCGGTCTCCATGCCGATTTCGCCGACCGATGTCCCGTTCAGCAGAATGTCTTTGATGTCGGATTCGTAGGAGTGGTTGAGCAATGCGCCTGTTGTACCCGCTTTGGAATGAAAACCGAGCAGGACAAGCCCATCGAACGATCCGTCCAACCCGCCCGCGGATGCTATCGTATAATTCGGTTTTCCGCAGTAGGAAAAGGCGTATTCGGGCAGACGGTCGAGAAAAATATTGCGCCCGTAAAAATGTTCGTCATAAATATGAACCTCATCCGCGCCGCCGTCGTGCAGACCGGTCACTGCAGCCAGCAGATCGCTCATAAAATATTCGCGGCCTTCGGCATATTCGCTTGCGCCCGGTACCGACTGCTCATAGCTGACGATACCGCTTACGCCTTCCATATCGCATCGGATCATGTACTTCTTCACGGCGGTTATCTCCTTCATCTTGCTGAATTTAATCCTATTATATCTGAAAAAAAGATCGTATGCAATATAGTAAACCTACTTTCAATCCAAGGTGAAATGAAAGTGGGTTTACCCAATGTGAAGCCACTTACCGCTTATTCCGTGTTTGATTTTTTAAGTGGATTCACTATATTTGCATACGATCAATCGAAAAATGCGGCTTCTTTATTGGTTGATTTCGGCGTTTTCACGATCCGGTTCGTCATGAGGCTGATCAATCGGATTGACATGTACCATGCAGTGTTTGATGGCGGGGAATTGCGCTTCAAGGCGGTCATGCACCGATTCGGCAATCATGTGCGATTCGTCTAGTGTTTTACTGCCGTCTGCGGAGATTTCAACGTCGACATAAATTTTAGATCCGAACATGCGGGTATGTATGACATCAATGTCGTTGACACCCTCTGTCGCCGCGATGACCTCCCGAAGTTGATTGACGATGTCCTGCGGGCAGGCCTTATCTACCATTTTATCGACCGAGTCGCGGAAGATGTCATAAGCGGCTTTGCAGATAAAGAAGGCGATCACAACGCTTGCAATGGGATCGAGTATTGGTAAACCCAGACGTGCGCCGAGAATACCGATAAAGCTTCCGACGGAGGAAAGCGCATCCGAACGGTGATGCCAGGCGTCGGCCATCAGTGCGCCGGAATTAATTTTCTTTGCCGCTGCCCGAGTCCACCAAAACATGGCTTCTTTTACGGCGATCGAGAAGACAGCGGCAACCAATGCAAGTGCACCCGGGGTAACGAGCGTTTCCGTACTCGCGGATATGATTTTTTTCACACCGCTGTAACCGATTAACAGGCCCGTTCCGCATAACAGAGTAGCCAACACGATGGCGGCGACGCACTCCATGCGGTCATGTCCGTAGGGGTGTTCTCTGTCGGATTTTTTGGATGCCATGTTGATTCCGGCAATGACGACGAACGTGCTTAAAACGTCCGATGCGGAGTGGATAGCGTCCGAAATCATTGCGCCGGATTTGGCGAAAATGCCTGCGGCGAGTTTGAATAACGATAATACCGTGTTGGCAATGATGCTGGTAATAGATACCTTGATTGCTAATTTTTTGTCCATAAAAGTATCCTCCGAAAGGCGCAAAAAAGCGCCACAGATTCGCTCTATGGCACTTTATCAACAGTTTATGTTCCCTTGTATAAAAATATATCTGCGGAACATACATACTGTCCCACAGATGATTTACTCAATCTGCTGCCGCTTATAACGGCCCGGCCCCATGACTTTTGCAAGTTCATCGCCTGCTCAGTTTGTACTGGTGATCGCACGTCTTATAAAAAACATAAAACGTAATACAGTGCAAAGAGATCGTTTTTTATTATATCAAATATTTTAGATTTGTCAACACGATATTTTACCAATGAAGAAATTGTGTTCTGGAATTTCCAGAGCTCCGCTGTCATAAACACCGTTTCCGTATAATAAATCAGCTTTTTCTGCTTTCAACAGGACGTTTTTATTTGAGCGGTTGACTGCACAAAGCATGATTTCATTGCTTTTTTTTCGGGTAAATGCAAAAACATGCTCATCAGCTTTGGCAATCTCTAAAGCGGCGTCGGCAAGCATCGGGTGATCTTTTCGCAGCTTTCCGAGTGCGGTAAAATGCGCCGTCAGTTCAGAATTCGGATGTTCCCAGTCGAAATAGCCGCGATTAAACGGGTCGCCGTAACCCTGCATGCCGATCTCGTCGCCGTAATAAATCGTCGGAATGCCGAACAGCATATAGTTCAGCGCTGAGGCGAGTTTCACTTGTTTGATGCCGTTTGTATACTCGTCAAGCGACAGAAAGGTCTTTGCCTGCCAAGCCCGGTCGTGGCCGTCCTGCGGTTCTCCCGCAAGGCGTGTGATCAGGCGGGCGGTGTCGTGCGTGCCGAGGTGATTCATCAGCAGGGAAAGCGTTTGCGGCGGGTAGTCGTTTTGCAAATCGTTCAAAATGCCCGAGAGCCGTTTGTAATTTCCGTCGCGGATATAGGCGATTACGGCGTCCGCAATCGGGTAATCCATCACGCTGTCGAGTTCGCCGCCGAGCAGATAGTGCCGCCGATGCCCGTAACTGATTTTATTCGAGGCGTTTTCCCAGACCTCGCCGATGACGATGGCTTCGGGGTTTTCGGCTTTACACGCCGTATGGATTTTGCGGATAAATTCTTCGGGCAGTTCGTCCGCCACATCGAGCCGCCAGCCGGATGCGCCCAGCCGGAGCCATTTTCGAATCACGCCGTTTTCACCGGTGATAAATTCGGAAAAACCGGGGTCGACTTCTACGGTATTCGGTAGAGACCGCACATTCCACCAGCAGTCGTAATCATTCGGCCAGTGCCGGAAGCAATACCACGAAAAATAGGGTGATGTCTGATCGTTCGCCGCGCCTTTTTCGCCGTAACGGGTTGCGTCGAAATACCGGCTGTCGGAGCCGGTATGCGAAAACACGCCGTCCAAAATAATTTTAATGCCGCGTTTTTTTGCCTGCTGTGCCAATTCGATAAACTCTTGCTCATCACCCAACATCGGGTCGATTTTCAAATAGTCGGCGGTATTGTAGCGGTGGTTGGAATGCGCCTCGAAAATGGGATTGAGATAGAGTATCGTCACGCCAAGAGAAGCAAGATAGTCTAATTTTGCAATAATGCCCGCCAAATCTCCGCCGTAATAATCATTGTTTTGAACGGCGAAATTCCGTTCGAGATTGGCGTATTCGGGCAGTTTGGCTTTGTCGGTCACGATATGGCGGTCGGGGTAAGGGTTTTTCAATTCTTTTGCCTGAAAGAAACGGTCGGGGAAAATCTGATAAATCACACCGCCGGCAAATCCCTCGGGCGTTTTCATGTTTTGGTCATAGACGGTCTGCTGCCAATAATCGCGCCCGTCCGGCTTAATCACGGCATCGCCGCTCATAAAGCGATAGAAATATAATCCCGTTTTTTTAAAAACATGACTGCATGCCCAGATTTCAATGCCGTCTTCGCAGTCCTGCCATAACATCTCAAAACGCCCGATTTCGCGGGTGTTCTCGTCGAACAGGCAAAATTGAACTTCAACTGCACCGTATTCAAAGGGCAAAGGCAGCGAAAATTCAACCTTCGTGCTGTCCGCAACAGCGCCTATAGGATTTTTACACGTTTTCGATTGTTGGTTATAATAGGTCATATTAAATGCTCATCGCGGGCATAAACACCGAAAGCCCAAATAGGAATTGTGCCGCATAGTAAAAGGTCAGTGAAACGGTGTCGCTGAGCCGCGTTTTTTTGACATAGACAATTCTTGCAAGCAAAAGGTCGGAAATTACAAAGAAAACCGCGCCGCAGGCAAGCAAAATCCCGCGTCTGTCAAACGACAAAAAAGCGGGAACGCCAAGCGCCAGCATGGCATTTAAAATAACCGAATAAGCCAGCAAATAAGGGAGTGCCTTTCCGGCTTTTTTAAAGTAATTATGGAACAAAATCCAGACCAGCAGCAACCCGGCGAGAAAGATCGGTAAACTGATCTGCCACCGGAATTGATAGGTCTGCAAAAACGCCGGAATAAAGAACAGATGGCCGAGTAAAAATGCGAACACACCGAGTACGAAATTGACGCCGATCAAAACATCGGCAATCAGGCAAACGGTCATCGCAACCATCATCAGCAATCCGAATGTACCGGCGGTACGAATATATCCGATCACACCTAAAGTCAATGCCATACCGGTGGCGAGCGCTTTGAATGTCAGTGAAAGAGGCCTTTTCTCTGCCGGAGAGAAGGACATTTTAAGATAGACGGGTTCAAAGACAAAGAAAAGCACAATGCCGAGAAACGCGATGATTGCCCAATCCAAATCTCATTCCCCCAATCGTTATCAGTATAATACGCCGATGTCGCTTCTGCAATACTTGCCTTTGAAATTAATTTTTCCGGCGGCTTCGTATGCGCGTTTTAATGCGGTTTGCAGATCGTCTCCGGTTGCGGTCAAGCCGAGTACCCGTCCGCCGTTGGTGACGATTTTGCCGTCCTTGTTTTTGGTTCCCGCGTGATAAACGGTTGCGCCGCAATCATCCAATCCGGTGATCTCATAACCTTTTTCGTAATGCCCCGGATAACCGCCGCTTGCAAGCACCACGCACGCCGCGCAGCCGGGTTTGATTGAAAAATTCACCTCAGCCAGACGCTGCTCCCGCACCGCGAGCATGATGTCGACCAGATCACCATCGAGCAGCGGCAATACGACTTGGGTCTCGGGGTCGCCGAATCGGGCGTTGTATTCAAACATTTTCGGGCCGTCGTCGGTCAGAATCAAGCCGAAAAAGATCACGCCTTTAAAGGTGATTCCCTCAGAAATAAGTGCGGTCAATGTGGGTGTGAGCACTTTTTTCTCAATGATGTTGGCCACTTCCGGCGTGTAGAGCGGGTGAGGTGCGATCGTACCCATACCGCCGGTATTCGGGCCCTGGTGGCGGTCAAAAATCTTCTTATGGTCTTTGGCGGTCGCCATCGGGCGGATGGTTTTACCGTCGCAGAAGGTCAGCATGCTGATTTCGACGCCGGTTAAAAACTCTTCGATGACGATTTTTTCGCCCGAAGCGCCGAAAGCCTTGTCCAAAAACATGGTTTTGAGTGCGTCGTCGGCTTCCGGTTCGTTTTGCGCGATGATGACGCCCTTGCCGAGCGCCAGCCCGTCAGCCTTGATTACGGTCGGATATTTGTTCTGCGTTTTCACATAGCAGAGCGCATCTTCATAATTGTCAAACGATTCGTAAGCGGCGGTCGGGATGCCGTATTTCTTCATCAGATACTTGGAAAAGACCTTGCTGCCCTCGATACGGGCGGCGTTTTGATCCGGTCCGAATGCCGCAATACCTTCGCTTTCAAGACGGTCGGTAAGACCCGCGCACAGCGGATCGTCCGGTGTCACAACGACGAGATCGATTTGGTATTCTTTCGCCGCTTTGACAATGCCGTCGAAATCCATCACGCCGATGTCAAGACAGGTCGCATCCTGCGCGATTCCGGCATTCCCGGGTGCGCAGAACAGAACGGGCTTGTGTGCGGACTCGGTTAGCTTTTTAATCACGGCGTGTTCGCGGCCGCCGGAGCCGATGACAAGTATCTTCATGTAATATTCCTCCTTTATGAAGGCGAGAAGTTTGACTTGTCTTTATCTTGTTTTTAAAACGCAATTGGGTCAAACTTCAGATTTGAAAATTTATTTTTCAAATTGTTAATGATGGAACAGTCGGATGCCGTTAAAGGCCATCACAATGCCGTATTTGTCGCAGGTCTCGATCACGTTGTCGTCGCGGATGGAACCGCCGGGCTGCGCGATGTATGAAACACCGCTCTTATGCGCGCGTTCGATGTTGTCCCCAAACGGGAAGAACGCGTCCGAACCCAGCGAAACGCCGGTGATCGTATCGAGATGAGCCCGTTTTTCTTCTTTGGTGAACACGGGCGGCTTTTCTTTGAAAATCGTCTGCCATACGCCGTCGGCCAGCACGTCCATGTAATCGTCGCTGATGTAGATGTCGATCACGTTGTTGCGGTCGGGTCGGCGCACTTCGTCGAGGAATTGCAAACCGAGAACGCGGTCACTCTGACGCAGCCACCAGTTGTCGGCTTTTGAACCGGCCAGACGGGTGCAGTGGATGCGGGATTGCTGTCCTGCGCCGATGCCGATGGCCATCCCGTCGCGGGCAAAGCAGACCGAGTTGGATTGGGTGTATTTGAGCGTGATCAGCGCAACCAGTAAATCGCGTTTGGCGCTGCCGGGCAGATTTTTGTTCTTCGTGACAATATCGGAAAGGACGCTTCCATCCAGCTTGACATTGTTTCGGCCCTGTTCGAAAGTGATGCCGAATACCTGTTTGTGTTCGACCGGTGCGGGAACATAAGTGGGATCGATTTGAATGATATTATAGCCGCCTTTGCGCTTCGTTTTTAAAATTTCCAGCGCTTTCGGGGTATAACCCGGAGCGATAATGCCGTCCGAGACCTCGAGTGCGACGATGGCGGCGGTTTGTTCGTCGCAGATGTCGGACAACGCAATAAAATCGCCGAAGGATGACATGCGGTCGGCGCCGCGCGCTCTGGCATATGCCGAGGCCAGCGGAGAGAGTTCCATCCCGTCGACGAAACAGGCCTTTTTGACCTTTTCATCCAGTTCGCAGGCAACCGCCGCGCCCGCGGGGCTGACGTGCTTGAACGAGGTCGCGGCGGGTAGTCCCGTGGCGGCTTTGAGTTCGCTGACCAGCTGCCAGCCGTTCAGCGCGTCGAGAAAGTTGATATAGCCGGGTCTGCCGTTCAGCACTTCAAGCGGCAGTTCGCCGTCTTCCATAAAGATTTTCGCGGGCACCTGATTGGGGTTGCAGCCGTATTTTAAAAGCAGTTCTTTTGCCATTTTATTTTCCTCCGTTTTTGTTGACCACACGGGTCTCCGTATCGCCGCTCAGCGGATTTTCAAACCGCACAAACAGCGAAATTTTATTGGCTTCATTCAACGTGTTCCAGAGCGTTTCGGTGAAAGCGTCGATATCACCCTCGACCGCAATCTCGGTCGATTCGCCGGTAAATGAGGGCAGGGGATTTCCGTCGCAATCGTAGGTGTGAATCAAATGACCGACGCCCGGGATGGGGGTATATTCGAAAAATTGGCGATAAACGGCGGTGGGGTTTTGCGGCGCGCTCTTTAAAATCGAGAGTTTGTATTCCGCATCGGCGTAAATACCCGAGATACGCGGTGTAAAATTCGGCTCGTCCGGCTCGAAACGGCGGGTACGCAGCGCGCTCTCAAAGCTACCGCCGAGCCGTAATGCCGCAAAAATGGTATCGGTCTGGTCGCCGTTGGTCACGATGGTCATGCCGTTAAAACGCCGAACCGGGTGGTAGATGATCAAAGACGGATCGGTGACTTTGGACGGGTCGAACGCCTCGGTTTTCAATCCGCCGCCTTCGGTTTCGACGAAAACGCGGTTGCGGCTGTTTTCGCTGCGACCCATGATAAAATAGGCCATGACTTTTTCGCCGTCTTTATTCATGCCGAGCAGAATACCGCGGCCCGGATAAGTGTTTTTCGAAAGTGCCTGTTCGATCGTCTTCATGTGTTCAAATTACCTCCAATACGATTTTCGAAAGGGTCTCCACCAAAAAAGTGTGTTCGCGTTCCAAAACCCGCGCGGCCAGTGTTTCGGGCGTGTCGCTGGGCAGTACCGGAACCGTCGCTTGTGCTACGATGTCGCCGCTGTCATATTCGGCGTTTACCCGGTGAATGGTCACGCCGCTGAATTTCTCGTTGGCTTCGATCACAGCTTTATGCACATTGATACCGTACATGCCCTTGCCGCCGTATTTTGGCAGCAGCGCCGGATGGATGTTGAAAATGCGGTTTTCATATGCCTTTAAAACCGGTTCTCCGATTTTTTTTAGATAACCGGCCAGTAAAATCAAATCGGTTCCGTGGTTTTTTAAAATTTCAAGCGTGACGCGGTCGAGTTCATCCGCATCCGGGTAAAGCGATGTGTTGATGCAAAACGCGTCGATCCCCGCATCTTTTGCCCGCTGCAGCGCATAGGCATCGTCGTTGTTGCTGATCACGCAGCAGACAGCAGCATCGATTTTTCCGTTCCCGCAGCCGTCGATGACTGCCTGTAGGTCGGAGCCGTTGTGCGAGGCGAAGACCGCGATCTTCTTCATACCGGCTTGACCTCGCCCGCGCCGTCTTTGACTTCACCGACCACATAGGCATCCTGTCCCATGGATTTTGCAAGCGCAACGGCCTCATCGGCATATTCGGACGGAAGTGCGATCAGCATGCCCACGCCCATGTTAAAGGTGTTAAACATGTCATATTCGGGGATCTTGCCCATCTGTTGAATCAGTTTGAAGATCGGCAGTACGCGGACCTTATCTTTTTCAATGACTGCATCAAGTGTCTTAGGCAGCATGCGCGGAATATTTTCGTAAAATCCGCCGCCGGTGATATGCGAAACGCCGTGCAGAGGGAAATTTTCCGCGAGTGCGAGCAGCGGTTTGACATAGATTTTCGTCGGTGTCAACAGAGCTTCGCCGAGTGTTCCATCCAGTTCTCCCACTTGCTGAGAGAGGACTTCGGGTGTGATTTTAAAGATTTTGCGCACCAGCGAAAAGCCGTTGGAATGTACGCCGGAGGAGGCGAATGCGATCAGCGCATCACCTTTTTGAATCAGCTTTTGCCCCTCGATGACCTTCTGCCTGTCGACGATGCCGACCGAAAAACCGGCCAGATCGTATTCATCCGCCGGATAAAAACCGGGCATTTCGGCGGTCTCGCCGCCGACCAGCGCACAGCCGGCCTGTACACAGCCGTCGCAGACGCCCTTGACGACGGAGGCGACCCGTTCGGGTTCGTTTTTGCCGAGTGCGATATAGTCGAGGAAAAACAGCGGCTTTGCGCCGGAGCAAATCACGTCGTTGACGCACATGGCCACGCAGTCGATGCCGACCGTGTCATGCTTATTCAGCGTAAAAGCAATTTTCAATTTCGTTCCGACGCCGTCGGTACCGCTGACGAGAATCGGCTCTTTCATGCCGGAGAGATCGGGCGCAAACAGCCCGCCGAATCCGCCGATATCGCCTACGACACCGGGTGTGAGGGTTTTTGCAACGTGCTGCCGCATCAGACGAACGGCCTCGTAACCGGCCTCGACATCGACGCCGGACGCTTTATAACTCTCGTTCATACACACACTCCCACTTATTTATTCATATTTTCGCGCTTTTGCGCGTTTTTTTGCTTTTTCGCTCTCGCTGTATTTGGTTTCGAACTTGTCGGGCTTGATCTCGTCGGGGACTTTCACCGGGTATTTTCCGGTGAAACAACCGGTGCAGCAGCCGCTGCAGGATTCCTTTGCAAGCTGGTGGATGTGTTCAACCGATAAATATCCGAGCGAATCGACGCCGATGGTTTTTGCGATTTCGTCAATACTCATCCGGCAGGCAATCAGCTTGTCTTTTCCGTCGATATCGGTGCCGAAAAAGCAGGGGCTGATGAACGGCGGGCACGAGACCCGCATATGGACTTCTTTCGCACCGGCCTCACGCAGCATTTTGACGATCCGGGCGCTGGTAGTGCCGCGCACGATGGAATCGTCCACCATAATGACGCGTTTGCCCTCGACGGTCGTTGCGACCGGGTTTAATTTGATGTGTACGGACGTTTCGCGCATCGCCTGTGTCGGCTGGATAAACGAGCGCCCGATGTAGCGGTTTTTGACAAATCCGACGCCGTATGGGATGCCCGATTCTTTGGCATAACCGATGGCTGCGTCGATGCCCGAATCGGGTACGCCGATCACCACATCGGCTTCGACCGGGTGTTCTTCGGCCAAAAGTTGTCCCGCACGCTGACGCGCCATGTGGACATTGGTGCCCTCGACGACCGAGTCGGGACGGGCGAAGTAGATATATTCGAATACGCACAGGGCCGGTTTTTGACCGCAGTGCGAGGTGATGGAACGCAGGTTGCCGTCTTCGACCACGGTGATTTCACCCGGGGCGATATCGCGAATGAATTTTGCGCCGAGGGTCTCGAACGCGCAGGATTCGGAGGCGAAAACGATGCTGCCGTCCGGCGTTTTACCGAGCGATAACGGCCGGAAACCATGGGGATCGCGCACGGCGATCAGCTTTCTCGCGGACATGACGACCATCGAATAGGCGCCTTCCAACTCATCCATCGATTTTTCGATTGCCGCCTCGATACTCGGAGAACAGAGCCGGTTTTTCGTGATGACGTAAGCGATGACCTCGGTGTCGGAAGAAGAACGGAAGATCGCGCCTTCGCGCTCGAACTTTTCACGCAACTCGGCGGCGTTGATAATGTTGCCGTTGTGGGCGATGGCCATCGGACCTTTGACGTGCCGGACGACCAGCGGCTGAAGATTGCTGCGGTTGGCGGAACCGTTCATCGAATAGCGGACGTGGCCGATGGCCATCTGACCGCCGTCAAGCTGTCTGAGAATGTCTTTGGTGAAAACCTCGTTGACCAAGCCCATGTCCGCATGCGAAATGACGATGCCGTCGTCGTTGACAGCGATGCCGCAGGCCTCTTGGCCGCGGTGCTGCAGGGCATAGAGCGCATAATAAGCCGCTGCCGAGGCATGGAAGGTCTCGGTCGAGCAAATGCCGAATACGCCGCATTCCTCGTGGATGTCACCGAACATGAAAGTTCTCCTCTGACGAAAAAGTAAATAGCCCTGAAAGACAGAGCTATTTTTGGTTTATAGAAGCGTCCTTTGAAAGGACGGATTTACGCATTTCAATTTTATAATCGGCCAGTTTTTGAGACAGTTGTGTATCCGATACGGCGAGAATCTGTATCGCCAGCAGTGCGGCATTTTCGGCGCCGTCGATCGCGACGGTGGCGACGGGTACACCGGAAGGCATCTGTACCGTGGAGAGCAGGGCATCGAGTCCGTCGAGTGTGGAGGATTTGATCGGGATGCCGATAACGGGCAGAACGGTCTGCGCTGCAATCGCTCCCGCAAGATGAGCGGCTTTTCCGGCGGCTGCAATAAAGACACCGATGCCGTTGTCGGCCGCTGAAGAGACATATTGTGTGACTTCAATCGGCGTCCTGTGCGCCGATAAGACCCTCATTTCACAGGGTACGCCGAACCTTGCCAGACAGTCCGCAGCTTTTTGGACGACGGGCAGATCGGAGTCGCTGCCCATGACAATCGCAACCTTGCGCAAACGACCACCTCCGAAAATGAATTGAGGTGCAAAAAAATCACACCCACATGAATATTCTATCATACCCCGAAAAATTTTGCAACCGGAATTTACCCCTTTGAAAAAGATCGGTAAAATGCAAAAACCGATCATGTCCCGATGAAAGTATTTGTCAAATTTCAATAATTTTATAAAGATTTTCCGATGTTTTTTCAAGAGGTTGACTTTTAAAAACGACTGTGATACCATACGCCTGTGCCGATTGATCGGCCATTAAATTGAATATGATTCGCAGCACGGTTCCGGACAGCATAAACTGTTTGGATCAGAGGGAAGTTCGGTGAAAATCCGTCGCAACCGCCATTACCGTGATAGGGGAAACCCTTCAGTCGGAATACTTGCCGTGCATGCGTGGTAACCGGAATTTTTCCGGAACATTTTTGGGTTTGAAAAGTGCAGCCGTTTTAAAGATTCCGAAAGGGATAGGATCGGTTTTGCACTCTTTCGAAATTATTAGAGCAGTTGCGCTTTTCGTTATCGGGTCAGATAATGGAAGCGCGATTTTTATTTGCCCCGATTTTCAACGGATATCTGCGCAAAGCGCAATATCATATATAAAGATCAAGGAGCGAAAAACTATGAAATTCAGAAAAACAATCGTCGTGATCCTGACCATTGCCATGATGCTGTCCGTGTTCGGACTCACGGCATTTGCGGCGGATGCATCGGCAAAGGTCTATGTCACTATCGTCGATAAAACCGGCACGGTCGTGCTGGCGCAGGAAGCCATCACCGTCACCGATATCGATGCGGACGGCTCGCTGACCATTAATGACGCGTTGTATGCGGCGCATGAACAAAAGTTTACAGGCGGCGCAAGCGCCGGCTATGCCACGGCGACCGGTGATTACGGCTTGTCCATCACCACACTCTGGGGGACCGGAAACGGCAGCGGTTTCGGTTATTATCTGAACGACGCAGCTGCCATGGGTTTGACGGATGTTGTCAGTGACGGAGATTATCTGACCGCTTTCATCTATACCGATACCGCCAATTTCTCCGATACCTATACATTCTTTGACGTCACCACCGTTACGGCTTCCGCCGGTTCCGAGATCGTTTTGACACTTTCAGCCGCCGGTTATGACGCAAACTGGAATCCGGTCGTCAATCCGGTTGAAGGCGCGGTTATCACAGTCGGCGGCACCGCCACTTCTTATACAACGGATGCGAACGGAAAAGCCACAATCAAGATCGAAGCCGAAGGCACCTATGTGATCAGCGCGACTTCTTCATCGATGACGATGGTACCGCCGGTCTGCATCGCGATCGTTACCGCTGAGACCGATTCCACATTGCCCGATACCGGTTCCGGTTTCAATCCGATCCTGATTGCCGTGATCGCTTTGATCGCCATGGCCGGAATCGCCGTGACCGTTATTCCCGGAAAGGTCAATGAAAAGTAAGTTTTTTGCCGTTTTTGCCTGCTGCCTGCTGATTCTTGCAAGTTTCTCCGGAGTGGCAGCGCTTTCGGCACAGGATGCGAACAATACCGTTGACGAGGTGCTAAACCTCGCCGACGGCATTGTCGCATACAACGAATCGGTTTCAAATGCCGCATCAATTCAGGAATGGATCAATACCGAATTGGCGGAAGGGGCCGGGCAGACCTCCGAATGGTATGTCATGGCGCTGAGCCAAAGCGGTGAGACCTATGATTTTTCCGAATATACAAATGCGCTGATAATTTATTTAGATGAAAACGAGATTTCAGGTGCGGTTTCCCGCCAAAAATACGCACTGGCATTGATCGCCGCGGGCTGTGCCGATGATCCGTATGTGACCGCCATAGCAGAGGAATCGATCGGGCAGCAGGGAATTATGAGCTTCATTTTCGGGCTTCACCTGCTCAATAACGGCTGTATTAATTCATCTTATACCACGGATGCGGTCATCGGAGAGATCTTATCGCTGCGGCTTACCGACGGCGGATGGGCGCTGACCGGAACCGTCTCGGACGTCGATGTCACCGCAATGGCGATACAGGCGCTCGCGCCTTATTATCAGACAAATGAAACCGTTAAAACCGCCGTGGACGAAGCGATAACGTTTTTGTCGGAAATTCAGTTGGACGGCGGCGATTATTCGAGTTACGGAGTCGAAAATCCCGAGAGTGCCGCGCAGGTCGCGATTGCGCTGTCGTCGCTCGGAATCAATTGCATGTCGGACAGCCGATTTATCAAAAACGAAAACACATTATTTGACGGCATGGCAAAATATCTTCTCTCCGACGGCAGCTTTTCACATATTGCGGGCGGAGATTACAACCGCATCGCCACCGCGCAGATTTTCATTGCACTGTATGCCTATCAGCGTCAGCAAGCGAATCTAGGGTCGTTTTTTATCTTTGACACACCGGCTGTATCAAATGGCAACGGGCAGGAGACGGCTGCTCAAACACGCGGTTATCAGTTCTGGGTCAGCATTTCTGCGGCAGGAATCGCGTTGGCCGTATGCGTGGTATTGATCATAACAAAAAAGACCCATTTTAAAAATTTTTTGGCGGTCATTCTGGCCGCTGCTGCCGTGATCGCGTTTATTCAGCTGACCGATTTCAGCAAAGCGAGCGATTATTATAACGGCGAAACCGTACAAAAAGGTGAAATCATCGGTACGGTCACATTGATCATCCGCTGTGACACGATTATCGGCAAATCCGACTCGGAATATATCCCGGCGGACGGCGTGATTTTGAATACCGCTGCATTTGATATCGCGGACGGCGACACGGTCTATGATATTTTGGTCGAAGCGGCGCGAAAATACGATATTCAAATCGAAAACAGCGGAACGAGCGATTTGGTCTATATCGCAGGCATCAATTATTTGTATGAATTTCAGTTCGGCGATCTTTCGGGGTGGGTATTTCGCGTAAACGGTGATGTGCCTTCAGTCGGCTGCGGCGAATTTGTGCTGTCCGACGGCGATGTGATAGAATGGCTGTATTCGTGCGAACTGGGCAACGATCTCGGCTGAAAGGAGAAAACGGCATGAAAAATTTTGCGGATTACAACCCCATTGCGGTTTTTATCTATTTTCTTGCCGCTGCGGGCATGGCGATGTTCACGACGGACCCGGTGATCCTCGCATTTTCGCTTGTCGGGTCGGTTTTATTCTTTATCGCCCGAAACGGCCGCAAGGGGCTGCGTTCCCACTTATTCTTTTTCGTTTTGTTTCTCCTGATGGCGTTGATCAATCCGTTGTTTTACCATAACGGCGTGACGGTGTTGTTTGTGATGAACGACAACCCTGTGACACTCGAAGCGTTGCTTTACGGAATCGCCTCGTCTGCGATGATCGTATCGGTGTTGTATTGGTTTCGATCTTTTTCGCAAATCATGACCGGCGATAAATTATTATATCTGTTCGGGTCGGCTTCGCCGAAACTGTCCCTGATTCTCTCGATGACGCTGCGGTATATCCCTTTGTTCGGAAAACAGGCGAAAAAGGTCGATCAGGCGCAGAAAGCGCTCGGGCTTTATAAAGAGGACAATATCATCGATCGGATGCGTGGTGGCACGCGTGTGTTTTCGGTCATGGTGACCTGGGCGCTCGAAAACGGGATCATCACCGCCGACAGTATGACCGCACGCGGTTACGGCATCGGGCGGCGCACATTTTTCTCCTTGTATCGGTTTCGAAAAAGCGATTTGACGCTGACATTGATTTCTCTCGGATTACTGGCGGCGACTGCCGTGGGAATCGGTTTCGGCGTCGTTGATTTCACTTATTATCCCGAGATAGCCATGGCACCCGTGACGGCGGTTTCGGCAGCGGCGTATGCCGCATACGGGCTGCTGGCTTTTATGCCTGCGATTATGGAAGCGGAGGAGAGCATCAAATGGAAATACTTGCTGTCAAAAACCTGAGCTTTTCCTATCCGCTCAAAGCGGATTCGCACAGCGAAAAGAAAGCGCTCGAGAACCTGTCATTTTCGGTCGAAAAGGGCGATTTTACGGTGATCTGCGGCGCGACCGGCAGCGGCAAAACGACGCTGCTGCGCATGCTCAAACGGGAACTGACGCCGCTCGGTGAAAAATCCGGCACAGTCGAATATTACGGAACGCCGCTTGAGGACTTGGACGAAAAGACCGCGGCCTGTAAAATCGGATTTGTGATGCAGCGTCCGGAACAGCAGCTCGTGACCGATAAGGTCTGGCACGAACTGGCTTTCGGGCTGGAGAACATGGGGTTGCCCCAGCAGATGATCCGCCGCAGAGTGGCGGAGATGTCGAGTTATTTCGGCATCGAGGATTGGTTCGGCCAAGACGTCTCCGAACTGTCGGGCGGCCAGAAACAACTTTTAAATCTCGCGGCGGTCATGGTGATGCAGCCGGACGTTTTAATTTTAGACGAACCGACCGCGCAGCTCGACCCGATTGCGGCCTCGGATTTTATCGGCACCCTGCAAAAACTCAACCGCGAACTATCCTTGACGATTATTTTGGTCGAGCATCGGCTGGAAGACGTAATTCCGGTCTGCGATAAGCTGCTGGTATTGGAAAAAGGGAAAATTCTCGACTACGGCACAGCCCGGAAGGTCGCGGAAAATATGCGCGCATATCCGGCGATTTTAGAAGCGATGCCCGCGGCGGTGCGTCTTTATCATCAGCTTGATGTCGTGTCGCCCTGTCCGCTGACCGTGCGCGAAGGACGCCGTTTGATCGAGGAACACTTTGACCATAAAATCAAAGCGAAAGAGCAGGGGGAATACGGGCACAAAGAAGATCCCGCGCTCGAATTTTCGGACGTGTGGTTTCGCTATGCCCGCGAACTGCCCGACGTTTTACACGGGCTCGACTTCACGGTTTACAGCGGGGAATTGTTCTGCATTCTCGGCGGAAACGGCTCGGGCAAGACCACCGCGCTCGGCGCGGCCGCCGGTCTGAACCGGTTTTACGCCGGAAACGTCAAAGTGTTTGGGAAAAAGTTGAAAGAGTATATAAATCAATCGCTGTACCGTGACTGCCTTGCTTTGCTGCCGCAGGATGTGCAGACGGTGTTTTTGCGCAATACCGTGAAAGAAGAACTTGCGGAAGTCGGCGGGGACGAAATCGAACTGCCATATGATTTGGCGCCTTTGATGAATCAACATCCCTATGACCTCAGCGGCGGCGAACAGCAGTTGGTCGCGCTGGCAAAGGTACTGGCGACAAAACCGAAGTTGCTGCTGCTCGACGAACCGACCAAAGGGCTGGACGCCTACGCCAAAAACGGCATCATCAAGGTGCTGAAAAAACTGCAGGCATCCGGCGTGACCATCGTCGCCGTGACCCACGACGTGGAATTCGCCGCGCAGTGCGCCGACCGTTGCGCCTTGTTTTTTCAGGGTGAGATCACTTCGATTGACACCCCCGCGAAATTTTTTGCCGAGAACACTTTTTATACCACGGCTGCGAACCGCATGACACGCGGCTATTACGACGGTGTTGTGACGGTGGACGATGCGGTTTCCCTCTGCTTACAGAATGGGAGGAAAACATGATCGCCATCAAAAATGCGCAAGTTCGCCGGATTTTGAAAATCGCGGTACCGTTTGTCCTGATCCCCGCGGTCATCGCTGCCGGGATTCTCGTTTTCGATGAAAAGCGGTATGCGTTTATCTCGCTGGCTGTGGCGGTTTTGGCGGTGGCGCTGTTCATTGCGGGATTCGAAAAAAAGCAGACCGGAACAAGACGGCTGATCATCGTGGCGGTCATGGTGGCGCTGTCGGTTGTCGGCAGGTTCATCCCACTGTTCAAGCCGATCACGGCGCTGACGATCATCACGGCGATGTATTTGGGCGGAGAGGCCGGTTTTCTGGTCGGCTCACTGTCGGCAGTGATCTCGAATTTCTATTTCGGGCAGGGCCCTTGGACGCCGTTTCAAATGTTCGCGTGGGGTCTGATCGGATTAATCGCCGGATTTTTGGCCGATCCGCTGAAAAAGAGCCGTGTTCTGCTGCTTGTCTGCGGATTTCTCTCGGGCGTACTATTCTCGTTTGTCATGGATATTTGGACGGTGCTGTGGTATAATGAATCACTCGACTGGGCGCTCTATTTATCTGCGCTCGTCACGGCATTGCCTTATACAATTATGTATTCGGTGTCCAACGTGGTTTTTCTGTTTTTGATAGCCAAGCCGTTCGGAGAGAAACTTGAACGCGTAAAATTAAAATACGGAGTATAAAAACTCAAGAAGAATTTTTATTTATCTGAAAGGATCAGCGTCATGAAAGTTATCGCACCGGGTTTCGAATTTGTTCAAAAGCCCGACGGGGAGCAAATTTTGCATAACCTCGAATATATCGGGCGGGTCTGTTATAAGAGCGAAGATAAAATCACAGCCGATTCTGCCGCGAAGTTTGTGGGAATTCTCATCAAAAACGGCCACGAATCGGTGATCGAACATGAAAAGATCACGGTCAAAATCACCTGCGACCGCGGCATCAGCCATGAGATCGTCCGCCACCGTCTGGCCAGCTACAGTCAGGAGAGCACGCGCTACTGCAATTACAACAAAGAGAAATTCGGCGGCGAACTGACTTTTATTCGACCTTTCTTCTGGAACGAAGACCCGCAGAAATACGCACTTTGGGAACAGACGATGGCGCGCATCGAAAACGCCTATATTCAGTTAATCGGAACGGGTGCGACGCCCGACGAGGCCAGAACGGTTTTGCCCAACAGTTTAAAAACCGAACTCGTGATGACGATGAATCTGCGCGAATGGCGGCACTTTTTCGTATTGCGCACTTCGCCGAAAGCCCATCCGCAGATGCGCGAACTGACCATACCGATGCTGAAAGCGTTTCAAGTGGCAGTCCCTGTGATTTTTGACGATATTCTTGTATCTGACTGAAACGAATCATTCGTGATAAGGCAAAAGGCCGCTGCTTTTCGCAGCGGCCTTTTGCCGGGTGATAATGAAAGGGCTGAAAAACAGCGCTATTCGTTGAGCATCAGTTTGTTCTTTTGAAATACCATAATCAGCGGCGGAATCAATACGATCTGCACGGCGATGCCGGGGATCGCATTGGCGACGGCGCCCGCCCAAAACGCGGCAAGCCCGAATTCGGTGTTCTGAATGCCGCCGATGACATAACGCGCGGTGCCCCAAATCAAGCGGCCGACAATCATTGCGGTGATCAGATCGACATAATAAAACCCGAGTTTTTTAGGCAGCAGTTTGTAAAGCAAACCCGAGATCAGACCGTAGGTCGCCAACTCAAAGGCCATCGCCACGGCAGTCGGCATCAACGGCGGCGCACCGAGGGTGAAAGAGCGCAGCAACGGTGCGATAAATCCGACCAGTAAACCCCAGGGCCAGCCGCAGACGAAACCGCACAGCAGCACCGGCAGGTGCATTAAGCTCAACATATTGCCAAGCTGCGGGTTATTGGCGGTCAGAAACGGCAGCACAAACGCAAGCGCCAGAAACATTGCCGAATAGACCAGTTTTCTCAGATGTTTGTTCATAAATATTTTCCTTTCCGTATGTAATAGGGCAAAAAGAAAAAGGGCGTTTTTCCGCGGAGTTTTCCGTTCGGGAAAAACGACACCTTCATGGTATCGATCTATTTTGCGATCGTAAAAGGGCTTCAGCCCGCCGGTTTTACACCGGTTTTCGGCTTCATGCCGAATATGAGAAAATTATATCATAATCGTATCGGTTTGTCAAAGAGAATTTATCAATTTTACCGCCATTTCGAGCGCGGCGTTTGCCGCCGATATGCGGATTTGTTCGCGGGCGTTTTTGCTGTCAAAATTGAATTTTTTCACCCAAATCCGACCCGATGTTCCGGCTGCGATAAAGACCGTTCCGACCGGTTTTTCGGCACTGCCGCCGCCCGGGCCGGCAATTCCCGTGATTGCGACGCCGATGTCCGCACCCGAGAGCCGCAGAATCCCGCGTACCATTTCGGTCGCGCAATCGGCGCTGACCGCGCCTTCGGTTTCAAGAATCTCTTTGGGCACGTCGAGTAATGCCGTTTTCGCAGCGTTTGCATAAGTCACCGCAGAAAGATCAAGCACTGCGGAACAGCCCGGCACGTCGGTCAGGAGTTTGCAGAATAATCCGCCGGTGCATGATTCCGCAGCGGAGATTTTCAAGCCCTTTTCTTTGAGCAGGGTAACGAGTTGTTCTGCGATTTTTTCCATGATTTTAATCCAGCATGATGTGATATCCGTTGGCGAGCAGTTGATTCTGTATCGCGATGATATGCTCGTGGTCGCGGGTCTCGAGTTCTAGCGTGACGACGACTTCGCCCAGACGCGTGCGGTTGGAGAGCCGGTCGTGGCCGATGGACATGACGTTTGCCTGCGCGTCGGAGATGAGGTTGAGCAGCGCACGGAGCTGTCCGGGTTTGTCGGCGACGATGGTCTTGAACAGGAACCGGCGTCCCGAGCTGATCAAGCCTTTTTCCATGATCCGGTCGAGCATATTCATATCGATATTGCCGCCCGAGACAATGGCGACCGTTTTGCCGGATGTGCGGTATTTATTGAAAGCGACCGCTGCCGGAGCCACGGCGCCCGCACCCTCGGCCACCATTTTCATGCGTTCCGCCATGATCAGGATGGTGTTGTAAATCTCGGCTTCGCTGACGGTGATAATGTCGTCGAGCAGTTGTGAGCAAATAGTAAAAGTGAGCTTCCCGGGGGTCTTGACCGCCACACCGTCGGCAATTGTAATAGCCGAGGTCAGCGGGCAAATCGCACCCGCATGCATCGCCTGCCGCATGCAGGCGGCGTTTTCGGGTTCGACGCCGATGATTTTAACTTTGGGGTTGATGGCCTTAGCCGCTGCGGCAACACCGGAGATCAAACCGCCGCCGCCGATCGGTACCAGAATGGCATCGCAATCGGGCATATCGTGCATGATCTCAAGCCCGATTGTGCCCTGACCGGCGATGACCTCGGGATCGTCGAACGGTGCGATAAAAACGGCCTTTTTTTCTTCTGCAAGTTTAATGGCATAGGCATTGCATTCGTCGAAGGTCGGGCCATACAGTATAACCTCCGCACCGTAAGAACGCGTCGCTTGGATTTTATAAATCGGTGCGCCTTCGGGCATGACGACAATGCATTTTGCCCCGAGCATCTGTGCCGAGAGCGCCACACCCTGCGCGTGGTTGCCGGCGGAAGCGCATACGACTCCGCGTGCCAATTCCTCTTTGGTGAGGGTCTTCATTTTATTAAGCGCGCCGCGTACTTTAAATGAACCGGTCTTTTGCAGATTTTCGATCTTCAGATAAAAGTCCGACTGCCCGCCGAAAAATCCGGCAGGTGCGCTGATAATGTCGGTGTGATGGATCAGGCCGGACATCCGTTTCGCAGCCTTTTTTACCATCTCAAGCGTTACGAGATCACACGTCATGGTCATCCCTCCCGATGTTATTATAGCTTACTCGTCAATAGCTGAAATCAGTACCTTTATGACGGCGGCTGCAGTACGCGATTCCATGAAGGGATATTTTTTCGCCAGTGCCTGTTCCATGGTTGCGGGAAGATGTAAAAATCCGATTTTCATGGGCAGTTGGTTGTCCGATGCATAATTGAGCATGCTGTATAAAACATGATTACAGACAAATGTTCCGGCGGAGTAAGAGATATTACAGGGGAAGCCGTTTTCGCGGCAGGCCGAGACCATTTTTTCAATCGGCATTGTAGAAAACAGTCCGTCCGGTCCGTCTTCGCAGATTTTTTGATTCAAACGGGTTTCGCCGCTGTTGTCGGCGGTTGAAGCGCTGTCCCAGTTGATGCCGATGCGCTCGAGTTCCGGCTGCGTGCGTCCGGCGGCCTGACCGACCATCAGCAGTGCGTCGGGATTGTGAATTGTCAGCAGGCGTTTGATTTCATCAACCGAGGCATCGTATTTGGTGGGAATCTGTGCGGTGATAATGCGCGTGAAGTGTACACGTGACGGCAAAAGGTCAATGGCCTTTTGTGCGGAATTGACGGTCTCGCCGCCGAAAGGGTCAAAACAGGTGACTAAAACTTTCATTTTCCGAATTTCCTTTTCATTTACAAAGATTGATAATGAGTTTGTCGAGTACTGGGTTATAACCGGTGCGTCCGTCGATGCTCATAGAGACGGCGAAAAGATTGTCTGCGAGTTCAGCGGCGACGGGCAGTTTTTTCTTGTGCCCGGCGGTCTTTTCGAAGAATCCTGCTTTCGCGTAGGTGAAAACGATTGGTTTTATAACAAACCCATCGGTTTTGATGTAATTGACCGCTGCGGTGTCGATAAAATCCTTTTTGCTGTTATAGAGATAGGCGAAATCCTGCGGACCGAATTCGGCAGTCAGCGGGTTCTCGGGATCACGGGCCACGAACGCCACACCATCTTCGTGGTCGAACGGCATCGCGCCGTCAATCGCGTCATAAACGCCGTAGATGTAGTCGTAACCGACGGATTTTTTACCGAGTTGATATCCCGCAGTGCCGCTGTCGGGCGGCAGGATCACGATTTTACATCCGCTTTTCGCTAATTTTTCGGTTCTCGAGAGGTCGCACTTATTGTCGGAGATCAAGACGGTTTCGCCATGGTCGGGCAGATAAGAAGCCGCTTCGGTTTCAAACCCGAGTGATTTTGCAACCGTCAAGGCATTTTGACCGATACAGACCGCCTTGCCGTGAGCTTCCTGTTTCGGATAAGTCCGAACCGTAAAACGCTCATTGTGAATCGGTTTTTCGCCGTCATAAAGCGCCGCATCGAAATGGATATCGATTTTAGCGGTGACATTCGGCAGCATTGCCTTGACAATTCCGGCACATTTCGGACTGACGGCCTCGATGTCGGAGGTCAGTTCCCAACTGCCGATTGCTTGATCGCCGTTTCGCATCGTGACGACCATGCGCAGGTTCATATGATCTTCCTGCGTGTCATTCAATAACCAACACTCCAACGGAATCGTCTCGCCGCCGTAAGCCGTCCAGCGGTCGCTGCGCAGATTCAAACGCAGCGGAACGAGGGAATTCTTGAATTCGAAAAAGCCGGGTTTGGGCTGACGATCGACGCCGACCAAAACTTTCATCCAGCCGGCGGGCCATGCGTCGATCAGCAGATGCAGGGCGGTGGAGACGATTTTATCGCTGCGGCGGCGGAACGCGTCGGTCATGAGTTTGGCCGCGAATGCCTGATGCCGCTGGCTCTCGGAAATCCAATTCAGAATGCCTTCCTGTTCCTCGTACCAATCGCCGTGCATCGTATTGCTCTGAGCGAAGACGATCTTGTCGGGCAGCCATTGCTCACCGGGTTTGGGCAGCCATTCTTTCGGGTAACGCGAGGTCATCACGTCGTAGTTATCCAGCCCCTCGGTGCCGTATTCGCCGCAGCCGGTTTTCCAACCGATGCGCACTGCAGGCAGCCAGTTTTTATAGATCCGTCCGATCGGCAGCGCATGATTGGTATACCACATGTTATAGCAGTGGAAATCGGAAAGTCCTTCGTTCGTGGGCGGGTCGTAATCGCCCTCGACACGCTTGATGACACGGTCGGGATTCTCCTGTTTGATTGCTCGGTCGCAGCACTCAAACCAACGCTCCAATTCGGGACGACCGAGGTGTCGGTGACATTTGCCGTCGCGCTCAATCGGGAACGGCTCGTTGATATAAGTCACCATGATGCAGGACGGGTGCGAACGCACCAATCGCTCCATCTCGCCAGTTTGGCGGATGCCCTCGTAAAACTGACCGCGCCGGAAGGTGCCGAACAGCGGCAGGTCGGTCTGGTTGAGCATACCCAGCATATCGCAGTAGAGGTAAATTTCGTCCTGCACGGGCCGCTGTGTGAATCGGTAATAGTTCATATTGGCGACTTTAGCGATTAAAATGTCGGTGATCAGCAGTTCCCAGTCCTCGTCGCAGACAGCTAACTGCATATGGCCCATGTCATTTGCACCGCGCAGCCGGATCTTTTTATTGTTGAAAAACAGTTCGCCTTTATCGCCTTCACAATCCGTTTCCATAGAAAATTTGCGCATTCCGAACGGTTTGTCGTATTGGTCGAGCAGTTCGCCGTCGCATGAATACAGGGAAATGCGCGCGGTATACAGATACGGCCTATCGAGTTCCCAGGTCTTGAACTTGCCCATCGGAACTTCGTAGCGGTAGTCATTCGCACCCGGACCGGTGTAGGGAATATTCTCGAATAAAACTTCTTTTTTCGCTGTTCCGCTGAAATTGCGGGCGTAAATCTTCACGCCGAGGGTAAAACCGCCGGATTTGCCGCGGTCGGAATAGTTCTCGTCGGTCGCATTAAACACCTGCACCCACGCCTGTGCGGTACCGCAATCGATATCCGGGCGCATGAAGACGTCGTTGATGAAATAATCCGGCGTCTCTTCCAAAAAGACCTTATTGTAAATGCCGCCGCCGGGTGGGCAGTGGTGCCAACCGGTCTGCGGGTCATCCCAGCCGAGGCCGGTCGCCGCATAGATCTTGTCGCCGTCAATGCGGTCGCCTTCGATGCCTGTGGTCGGCAGATCGTTTTTCAATTCAACCAGCAGCACGTTTTTTCCGCGTCTTAAAAGCTTTGTGACCTCGAATTTGAACGGCGCGAACATCCCTTCGTGGCTGCCGACATATCGTCCGTTCAAATAGACATTGGCGATGTAATCCGCGCCCAAAAAGTTCAGCCAGACCCGCTTGTCCGCAGAGGCAAAATACTTGAATTCGGAGCGGTAAAAAGCCGTCCACCGACCCACCGGCCCGTGATAATGCGGCAGCTTGACGTGTTCCCATTCGCCGCGGCCTTTTTGGGCGTTTTCGAAATTCCGGTTGTCCTCCGGGGTTTCAAAGCGGAAATCGAATTCGGACAGAACTTGTGTTTTGCGTGTTTTGCGCGCTTTCGGAACCAGATCACGCAGAAAAGGGGAATAGTACGCCCGCAGCGTTTTGATTTCGTCCCAATAGTCCTTTTTCAGCTCTTCGTAGGATTTTTGAATCACTGCGGGCGCAATTTCGTCTGAAGGCTTGAAATCAACGGATTGGAAATCGATTGGCGGGCATTTGGCCAATCCGGGGCGGGTCGCCTTGTTATCTGCGGCGATCTTTGCAAAGTATGCCTGTTCGTTTGCCATGAAAGTCTCCATCCTGCCGCATTGCGGCATTCATGTTCAGAGAATTGACCGATTATGAAAGGACAATTCTCTTGGTATAAATTTATTTTATGCTATACTTCTATTACGTATTTATTGAGCCATCCGCCGAACTTGGAAAGATTGGGGCGGCAGGGGGCAAGCACGACGAGTTTTCCGTCGGATTGTTCATATCCCCAATGCCCGGTGAAATCGACGGGGAACAGCGTTTTGGTATCGTCGACATCGTCGGGTTTGGTCACAATCGTCGTGACTGTCTTTTTTTTTACGCGGCAGGAGTATTTGTCTATCTCGGCAATACAAAGCGGATAACGCGGGAAATTGCCCACCGGATTTTTCTCGTTGATTACGCCGATATAAAATAATCGTCCGTCGGAGTGTGTGAACGTGCGTGCACGGCTGGAGGAGGAATACATGATGCTGCCGTCGTCGTAGAGAAGAGGTTCCGGGTGGCTCCATGTCTGTCCCTCATCGACCGACACCAACATGAATTTGCAGCCCTCGACGGTGGAGTAGGGGGCGTTGCTGCCGCGTGCGACCATCATAATCCGTTCGCCGTTGACCACGGATAAGACCGGTTCGAAAAGACCGCGCGTAGAGCGTTCAACTTCGATTGTTGCCCAGTTACCGAATTCGAAGTTATATCCCAAATCCGCCGCGTTCCATTTTGCTTTAATGGCTCCGCTGCGCATAAAACCTGTGCCGTAGTAATCGATGCGGTTCCAGCCGGGATCGACCGCCTGTGAACTGACGCCGAGGGTCAGTGTAAGGTCTTTTGTGCGTACAAGGTTCGGAATCACGAGGGTCGCCATATTGGCGCCGAATTTGACGCTGTGCATATAGTGGGTTTTATCGTACATCTGACCGGAACTGCTGATGCCTTTTTGAATGATCTGGCGTTTGTCCGACCAGGTGAAGCCATTATCAAACGAAATCCGATAATAGATCTTGCGCTTTTTGGAGGGACTGTCCGGATCACCGTAATCAAAATACAACTCGGTGCCGAAATAGAGCATCGTTCCGCGGATATCGTCAGAAAAAACCGAGCCGTAGCCGTCCCGCCGACTGCTGCCGTGCAGATCATAGACGAATTTGTGCTCAAAGACGCTTTGAAATTTCCAGGTTCGCCCGCCGTCGGAAGACCGATAGATTGAGGTTGAAAGGTTGCTCTTTCGGCGGTCCATTCGGTCGAAGGTCAGAATCATATCACCGCTTCCCGGGATATCCTTGCGTGGGCATACGGCGACCGAAGGTCCGTTGATGAATTCATCGCCTTCGCAGCGGATAAACGCCTCTTCGCGCTCGATGACTTTCATGGGTTCGCTCCTTTTTACGGGGTTTTTATTTAAAACACGTTGTCGATATATCCTCTTGCACCCGGTGTGAATTTATCGATATTGTCCAGTGCTTTTGCAGCGCCCAGAATAACCGCATCTTTTGGGCTGAGCGCTCGGATCACCGGTGTGTTCAGGTGCAGAGACATATATTCGTCCAATCCTTCCAGCATACTGCCGCCGCCCGAGAGTAAAATGCCGTCGGTCTTAATGTCATTGATCAATTCCGGAGGAGTGCGTTCCAACACTGATTTTGTTGCGTCGACGATCAGAGAGACAGCTTCAGCAAGGGCTTCGGCAAGCATATCGTTTCCGATTTCAACCGCTTGAGGGATACCGGTAATAAAGTTTCTGCCCTTGACGATTGTGGTTTTACGCTTTCCGTTATAAAACGCACATCCGACTTCTTTTTTAATGCGTTCGGCGGTCGGTGCGCCGATAATTAACTTATATCTGCGTTGGATGTATTTTATGATGTCGCTGTCAAAACGATTTCCGGCTGAATTGACCGAGTTTGTGGCGCTGATACCGTTCAAGGTGATAACCGCGATATCGGTTGTGCCGCCGCCGATATCAACAACCATAATACCGTGTGGTTTTGAAATGTCAAGACCGCTTCCGATTGCCGAAGCGACCGGTTCACTGATCAGATAGACCTCTCTCGCACCTGCCAGATCGCAAGCGTCAACAACCGCCCGGGCCTCAACGTCGGTCATACGGGCGGGCACAGAAACCATGACGACGGGCTTGAAAATACGCAAGTCACCGCAGATGGTTTTGATGTAGTGGCGCAGCAGTTTCTCAGTCACGTCAAATTCGGAGATTACACCGTCCGCCAGCGGTTTGATCACCTCGATGCCGCCGGGGTTGCGTCCGAACATCCTGCTGGCTTTTTCGCCTATGGCAATTACCTCACCGGTTTCACGGCTGAAGGCAGCAACGGTGGGTTCGTCGATCAGAATACCCTTACCGCGCAAAAATACCTTTGTGGTGGCTGTGCCGAGGTCAATCGCAATATGTTGATTTAACCCGAGAAAGCCGTATGCCATTTGGTGACCATCCTTTCTTTTTTAGGGTTTACACGGTTCAGGTTTTAATTTCAACTTCCCGTTTAAAGACTACCGAGGCTGCACAGACGGCGAAAACCTCTTTTGCGCCTGCTGATTTTAAAACTCGAGTTGCCTCAGAAAGAGTTGAACCGGTAGTCATGACGTCATCTACCAACAGAATTGAACGTTTTTTAACAGAGACACTGTGTTTTAATTGAAAACTGCCGAAGATGTTGGCAGCACGTTCGGCGGCGGTCAGTTGTTTTTGTTCGGTGGAGTGGCGCAGACAGATCATGGTTTCGCAAAACGGAAACCCCAGAACATCGGCGATTCGCTCAGCCAGCAGTCGCGATTGATTGTATTCGCGTATACGCCGGCTGTGTTCGCTTTGGGGGATGCAGGTCACAAAATCCACAGGCCCGAAATCGGAACCGAGGCAGCAGTGCGCCATCATTTCCCCGAGGATAACGGCATTTTGCCGTTTGCGATTGAATTTTAAATCCCTTACCGCTTTTTTGACGCCCTTTATGTAAAAGAATGGGGCGAAAAATCCGTCCGCATTGGGAACGCGCCGCCCGGCAAATTCCATGTCGCGGCGTTTCATAAAAGGGGGATGGCATTGTCCGCAGTAGTCGAGATCGGCACAGACCTTGCCGCAGAAGATGCACTTATGCGGAAAAAATGCAGAGATCAGGCGGTCAAACCATGTCCCGTTTTTCATCAGGATTCCGCTCCTTCATCCAATCCAAGCAAAAATTTTTTTAACCCGGTATAGCGCAGCGCCTTTTTTTCGTTGGATACCATCTTCATCACGGTTGCCTCGCTGCCCACAATGATCAGCATTTTTTTTGCACGGGTCACGGCGGTATAGAGCAGATTACGGTACATCAGTTGTTCGGAATAGGCCGGAAAAATCGGAAGAATCACGGCCTCGAATTCGCTGCCTTGGGATTTGTGCACCGTGCAGGCATAGGCGGGTTCAAGCTCGTTGAGCTGCTGTGAGGTGAAACAGACCTGCCGTCCGTCGAAATCGGCATACAAAAGACGCGCGGCTTTGTCGATACCGGTGACGATTCCGCTGTCGCCGTTATACAATCCGATGCCGGCCTCGCCGTCCCTTGTCCACATTATATCATAATCATTGTGCGTTTGCATAATTTTATCGCCGATTCGATAAGAAAATCCCTCGTAATCATATTGCGGGCTTCCGCTCGGTGGATTTAAAACAGCCTGAAGTTTTTTATTCAATTCAATGGTACCCAACGCGCCTTTTCTGCCGGGGGTCAATACTTGAATATCCGTGAAGGGTGACCAGCCGTAACGGGCGGGCAGGCGGGCAGAGCACAGAGACACCAGCGTTTTGACACATTCGGTCTCGGTACGGACGGGCATAAAGAAAAAATCACCGTCTTTGCGTTCCAATACGGGCGGTTCTCCGCTGTTGATGCGGTGGGCATTGACCACGATCAGCGAAGACGCTGCCTGCCGGTAGATCTCTGTCAACCGGATCAACGGAATCTTACCGCTTCCGGCCAGATCGCGCATGATATTGCCCGCACCGACGGCGGGCAGCTGGTCAGCGTCACCCACCAGAATCAGTTTGGCGTCCGGGCGCATCGCCCGCAGTAGTCCCTCCATCACAAAGATGTCGCACATGGAAGCCTCATCGATGATAACCGCATCGCTGTCAAGCGGGGATTCTTCATTGCGTCCAAAGGTAAGCCAGCGGTCATCGCCGTTGCCGACTTTGCTGTCGAGCAGACGGTGGATGGTGGTGGCCTCCCAGCCGACGAGTTCGCTCATGCGTTTGGCCGCACGTCCGGTCGGCGCCGCAAGAGTGACTTTTAAATCGCGGTTTTGTAAAAGCCGAAGTACTGCATATAATATTGTCGTCTTACCGGTACCGGGGCCGCCGGTAATGATGCAGGCTCCGTGCGAAACTGCGGTGCGGATGGCTTCTTTTTGATAATTCTCATAAGTGATGCCGACAGATTTTTCAAGTTCGGCGATCTCTGCATCGCTGACAGGTTTTGCGTAAGTATCGATCTGAGAGAGAATCCGCATGCGGTCGGCGATGGTTTTTTCAGCCACAAAAACCTTGGAGAGAAAACAAAATTGCCGTACGCCGAAAGAAACAGGTAAAATCTCACCTAATTCCATCTGACTGTTCAGGGCGTTCTCGGCCAGTTCGGGTTCGCAGCGTAAAAGTGTTTGAGCGGCACCGAGCAGTTTATCGGTCGGCAGGCAGGTGTGGCCGTTCTGGAGGTTATGACGCAGCACATGCAAGACGCCCGCACCCAATCGGTTATCGTTGTTATATTCAAATCCGCGCTCAAAAGCAAGCGCATCAACGCGCGCAAAATCGAGGCCGATGGCGTTACAGCAGAGGATGTAGGGATTGTCCTCGACCAATTGCATCGTGTTTTCACCGAGTACCCGTATCGTTTTAACCGATTCCGAAGGACGAAGACCGTATCCCGAGAGATAGATCAGCATTCTGCGTAAATCAAAAAGCTTTGTCAGTTCTTCGGCGATTGCGACGGCTTTTTTGTGGGAAAATCCGCGTACTTCGGCAACCTGCATCGGATCGTTTTCCAATATAAATAAGGTATCGTCTCCAAAGCGGTCGAAAATCCGTTCGGCGCTGATGGGGCCGATGCCTTTGACAGCACCGGACATCAGATACCGAAGGATATCTTCGCGGTTGTCGGGCAGGCGGCGTTCGGAGGACTGTACCTCGAGTTGTTTGCCGTAAGAAGAGTGGGTTACAAACTTGCCGATCGCTTTCAGACGCTCGCCAGGGTAGAGCTGCGGCATCTCGCCGACAACCGTCAGAATGTCACCGCCGCACAGCAGTTCGACGACATGGTAACCGTTTTCCTCGTTGGCAAATACGACGCGGTCAACGACCCCTTCCGCTTCGTAAAGCCCATCCTCGCTGTCGCAGGGAACGCAGCCCGAGAAATCGCCCGCAAGGTCTCCTGCAATATCCCTCAAGCCCGCCACCTCCGAAAATGAAAAACACCGCATATCGGCACTATTTGTTTATAGTATACCATATATAGTAAACAAGGTCAACGATAAAGATAAAATTAGCCAAAGTTTTCGTATGATTTTTGTAAAATCAGACAAAGATAAAATCTATAAAAATTTTTTCGGAAAGATTGCTTGAAAAGAGAGCAGGGATATGGTATGATGCTTTTGTGATCGCTGTTTTGCGGCTTTTCGCCGTTATCACGATTTATTTAGGTCGGAGGCGCCTAACCAACCGACCGGGATTAGTTTATTTTATATCACATGGTTTTCGTGGGGGTATAGCTCAGCTGGGAGAGCGCTTGAATGGCATTCAAGAGGTCAGCGGTTCGATCCCGCTTATCTCCACCAGCACAAACCTTGTGATACAAACTTCTCTCCCCTTGTATGACAAGGTTTAGGCAAATATTTTTTTTAGGAGGAGTTTCTCTTGGACAAGTTTTTCAAGATCAAGGAACGCGGCTCGACGACACGCACCGAAATTATCGCCGGAATCACAACGTTCCTTGCGATGGCGTACATACTCGCCGTCAACCCGAGTATTCTGTCTGCCTCCGGTATGGACAAGGGCGCCATTTTTACGGCGACGGCCGTGTCCGCAGCGTTTGCGACCATCCTAATGGGCGTATTCGCAAATTATCCGATCGCGCTGGCCTCCGGCATGGGATTGAACGCTTATTTCGCCTATACCGTTGTCCCGCAGATTCAAGCCATGGGCATTACGGATCCATGGAGAGTAGCCCTGACCGCAATTCTGGTCGAGGGTATTATTTTTATTCTGCTCTCTATATTCAAATTCCGTGAAGCGCTTGTCAACGGTGTTCCTGCCAACCTCAAATACGGCATTACCGCCGGTATCGGTCTGTTTATCGCGATCATCGGCCTTAAAGGCGCCGGTATTGTGGTGGCCAACAGTTCCACGCTCGTTGATCTCGGCAGCTTAAAAACCCCGCAGGTCGTGCTTGCTTTTGTCGGTATTTTAATTATCGGCATTCTCTGGCATTACAAAGTAAAAGGCTCCATTTTGATTGGTATCCTCGCAACTTGGATTCTCGGCATCATTGCCGAACTGACAGGTTGGTATGTTGTAAACATTGATGCCGGTGTCTATTCCTTGATTCCGTCATTTGCGGACGGTTTGAGCGTTCCGTCTTTGGCGCCGACCTTCTTCAAATTTAATTTTGCGTTCGTCGGTCAGCATTTGATGGATTTCATCATCATTACGTTTGCCTTCCTGTTCGTCGACCTGTTTGACACGGTCGGAACGGTTATCGGCGTCGCATCAGAAGGCAATCTGCTCGATAAAGACGGCAAACTTCCGCGTGCCGGACGTGTCCTGATGACAGACGCGATCGGTACCGTCGGCGGCTCCATGCTCGGCACCTCGACCGTCACCAGCTATGTTGAGTCGACAGCCGGTGTCGCCGAGGGCGGTAAAACCGGTTTAACGGCGATCGTCACCGGTCTTTTGTTTATCGTCTCGCTGATTCTTTCCCCGATCTTCTTGGCTATTCCGGGCTTTGCAACGGCTCCGGCACTGATTTTTGTCGGTTTGCTGATGATGAAATCCGTCCTGAAGATGGACTTTACAACCGACATCGCCGATACGGTCGGCGGCTTCTTGGCGATCTGCTTCATGCCGTTCACCTATTCCATCGCAAACGGCATCATGTTCGGCATGCTGGCATGGGTTATCCTCAAGCTCTTCACCGGTAAAGCTAGGGACATCTCCGCAGTCATGTGGGTTGCGTTCGGACTCTTTGTTCTGAGAATTCTGACAATGGTCATTCCGGGACTTTCCATCTGAGCATCGAATTTATAAAAAGAGGCGGGGCGTTGCCCCGCCTCTTTTCTTGACAAAATACAGATGTAAATGTTATATCTCAAAGACGGTTTATAGCAAAAGAACCGCCGTAAAGGTAAACATGTTCCGGCCGGTAGTCGGGGGGAAGGATTCCGAAGTTTGGATTTACATCCTTGAAAACTGGCGTAAATAGAAATTCAGCGAATTTCCCGAAGATGAGCGAAAATACGACAGGCATGTCAATCCCAAACGCATGCAGCGTGAAATCAGCCGTTATTTAAAAAATCCGGGAATCGGCACAAAAGCGCAGCCAGGCGCTGAAACTTCAGCAGGAACAGGGAAAACTGGAGAGAAAAGGTAAATCTAAAGCGATTCGTGAAGCGGAAAAAGAACGCAGATTCGAACTGAAACAAGATAAACGCAAAGAAAAACACAGGGGCATTAGCCTCCTGTGTTTTTTAATTGAACCGTAAAGCCTTATTCTCCGATAATTTTAACCAGCACACGTTTGTCGCGCATGCCGTCGAACTCGCCGTAAAAAATCTGTTCCCAAGTTCCGAAATCTAATTTACCGTTCGTGACGGCTACTACAACCTCACGCCCCATTACAGTGCGTTTTAAGTGAGCGTCGGCGTTATCCTCGTAACCGTTATGGTCATATTGGCTGTAGGGCTTTTCCGGCGCGAGCTTTTCCAGCCAGCGTTCAAAATCGCGGTGCAGGCCGCTTTCATCATCGTTAATAAAAACGCTTGCCGTGATATTCATTGCATTGACAAGGCAGCCCCTCACGGATGCCGCTCTCCGCAAGCGCTGCGTCGACCTGTGGTGTGATGTTGATATAAGCGCGGCGTGTCGGGATATGGAATCGGAGTTCCTGTCGATAAGATTTCATGGCATTCGATTCTCCTTAATCTCTTTTTCTGAATATCAAGGCTACAATAATGATAAGAAAAGCAACTGCGGCGACGGCAAGTAAAGCCGTGACAAACGGTATGGATATGCCCAATTGGTGTGACAGCGAAGTTATAAGCGTTGAGAATTCGAAAGCCGATGGTTCGGATGAGGCAGGGATGGACGAAACCGAAAAAGTCGGCAAAATCGGTTCGGAAGAGCTTTCAAATGAACTGACAATCAGTGAAGATGATTCCGGAGATACCGATTTTTGCGATGAGGTTTCGGAAGAAGCGGCTGAAGCCGAGGGTTCGGATGGCTTAGATGAGACCGTTTGGGAAGAGGAAACGGGCTCCGGTAAACTCGCTTGAACGGAAGACGTTTCAACGCTACTCGGTTCTGAGGATTCATCCTGGGACTCCGGACGAACGGCAGTATCTGTTGCGCCGATTCCCCGGTCAGTGGCAGTGCAGGGCGGATAATTTCCGCTCCACACGTGATCCAATGCCATTTCGGCGTCTGTTATATTGAAATATTCATAGGTTTTGACGTCTCTGCCGTCCGAGGTGATGGGGTCGTCCCAGGTGATGTCGAGTTGATACCAATTCCCCCCGATTTTTACAAGGTTCCAGGCGTGAGGGATGCTATCATCTACTGTTCCGCTGACAAATAAAGATTCAATACCGACCGCATCAAAGAGCAGACGAGCTGCTTCCGCATATCCCTCGCAGACGCCTGTGCCTTTGACTAACGGCCCGTAAGCATAATAAATAAAATTCTCATTGCTGTTTTGAGCATATACGGTATTATCGATCAAATAATCATGTATGGATTTTACGAGCATATATTCACTCATTCCGGGTGAAAACACCTCTGAAGCCAACCAGTCCACTTCGGCTTTGGTCTCTTGTTTCATCTCGGTCATAGTGGCGCTATCATACCCGTAGGTGAAATCAATCATATACGCAATAGCGTCGGAGTGATTGTTGATAAAACTGTGCACCGAGATACTTTTATAACCCATGTAGGCGATATAGTCGCGGTCATGAATTTGATCGATTATATCGGAAAAGTCGGTATTTAATTCTTTACCACCGGTAAAGACAACATAGACTTTCGTTTCTGCATTCATCATAGCGGACCGGAGACACTCATATAATTCGCTGCTCGAGTTGACAATCTGAATATTGCTTATCGCGATATCGGTGTTGGTATATTGCACCTCGCAGTCGGTGTGGTCGCCGTAAACGGTGTAAGACATTCCGTAATAATAAAAGATTAATTCGGGCTTAGCGGCAAAAGCCTCCCGAAACACACTGATAATATTATCGGTCGAAACACTGAATTGTTCGTTAAAAGCGGATAAATTCTCGATAACCGTGTCGGCAGGCGAAGCGGACAGCGGCAGCGTAAAAGCGGAAAGGACTATAAAAACAAGCAAAAAAACGCATAAAAAATTTTTCAAAATTAGTCCCCTCCCGTTCTCATTTTATGTGACATAATATAGTTTATTTCGGCGGATTTGTCAATCATAAAACCATTCTTTAAGGCGTGGAAACGGTTGACATGTAAATAATTGCATGCTATACTTATCCAGATATTCCTTATTCATTTAAATCGACCTCCGCGACAAGACAGCCTAAAGGGAACAAATGAAATAAAACGCTGTCGAGAAATAAAGAAACGGAAGGAAAAAACATGAAAAAACTGTTTTCGGCCTTGGCCATCCTGCTTGCGGTCGCTCTTTTCCCAATCTCTTTTTCGGGATCTTCAACGCTATCAATCCATACAATAACGGGTACTCTTGTGGTAATGGAAGGAGAATCCATAACAGTAAGTGCAGGCGAAATTCGGGAAGGAATGACATTTCGGTGGGTATTAAATGGAACTTCTGGGAACACAACAGAAGAATGTAACGCTGCCACAGCCTCAAAATACGGGGTTATATTTTCAGGTGGATCCACCAATTCACTCACAATCTCGAATATTAACAGCTCTCTCAATAATAAAAGCTTAGTCTGTTATGTTAATTTTTACAACAAATTCATGGGAACTTGTTTTATAAAAACAATCAAAGTTCAAGAATACAAACCGGCAACACCCACAATTTCAACCATCCAATCGTTCACTGCAAATAAAAACGAGGAATGCAAACTCACAGCCATCGCAACCGCTTCGGACGGCGGCACCCTCAGTTATCAATGGTACGAAGCCTCTGCGGAAAATACAAGGGAGATCACGCCGATTGATGGAGCGGTAGGGAATACTTTATCATGCGATACAAGTAAGGGCGGAATACGGTATTATCAATGTAAAGTTATTAATACGAAAAAGGGAAAATCCAATAATGCGTTCAGCAATGTGGTTTCGGTGACGGTCAGCACACCGGTTCCTACACCGGAATACAGCACAAATAAAGTAAGTGTTTTGCCCGATGAAAACGTCACACTGAAAGCCGATATTTCGTTGAGTGAATCCGAAAGAGGTAAGATTAGTTATCAGTGGTACGAGAGTGCAAAAGATGACCCGGACGAAGCGAAAGCAATTTCTGGAGAGATCTCCGACACCATTACGATCAGCGGAAGCGAACACTCCGGCACAACACGCTATTACTTTTGCAAAATAACAAACGAAATAAACGGAGAAAAATATACGAATATTGATGACGGTTTGGCGATGATCGAGGTTACATTTGCCGGGCAACATGTCCATGAATACGGCGAATGGAAGGTGACCGCCGAACCGATATGCACTGAAGACGGAACCAAGACCCGCACCTGCGAATGCGGTGAAAAACAGACGGAAACCATTTCGGCATTGGGGCACGCATTCGGTGAATGGATCGTTGTAACCGAAGCCACTGCAGATCAAGAGGGTTTGGAAGAGCGCAGCTGCACACACTGCGGTTCAACCGAGACTCGAACCGTTCCGGTTATTGCGGCACAGTCGATTGAAACCGCAAGTGTTGATTTTTCGGATATTGCGGTGACGGAACCTCAAGGTGAATCAGAGTGGGTGGTTGTTCTAATTGTTTTGGCGGGTGCGGCAATTGGGGCAGTATACGGATTGATTTTAGTAAAAAAAGCCAAAAAGGCAAAACAAAATGAAGAAAAATAAAAACAAGGAGCGTCAAAAATGGGCAGAGTAAACGTGGTAATCGTGGATGCGACGGGAAACAAGGAGCAAAAAGTCGGCTTACCGGATGATATCAAATGCGGTATCATCATGGTAAAGCTGATCGAGAAAATCAAACTTCCGTCCGTCGGACCCGACGGAAATCCGATCAGCTACAAATTCATACATAAGGTGACCGGAAAGCAGCTGTTGGAGTCGCAAACGCTTGCCGAAGCCGGAATTCGGGACGGAGACGTATTGCGGTTACAGCCGGAGATCACCGCGGGCTGAGTATGGAAAATAACATCGAACTGTCGAGTGCCGATTTTGAAGAGGACCGGTACGACCGATTGCGGCTGATCCCCTGGTGGGATCAAAAACGTCTGTCCGAAGCGACGATAATGGTTGTCGGTGCAGGTGCGATCGGCAACGAAATCATCAAGAATCTGGCACTGCTCGGTATCGGTAGACTTCTCATTGTCGATATGGACCGAATTGAACACACAAATCTGACACGCTCGGTTCTGTTTCGTGCAAAGGACGTCGGAAGATATAAAGCCGAGGTAGCCGCAGAACGGGCGACGGAGCTTAACCCCGATGTAAAAGCGAAAGCGTTTATCGGCAATATCATTGATGACATCGGACTGGGTGTATTTCGGAGAGCCGATGTAATCTTGGGCGGGCTCGACAACCGTGAAGCGCGGCTGGCAATCAATCAAGCCTGTTATAAAGTCAACAAGCCTTGGATTGATGGGGCGATCGAAGTGTTAAACGGGTTCGCGCGGGTTTTTCTGCCTCCGGACGGCGCCTGTTACGAGTGCACGATGACCGAGACGGATTGGAAACTGATCAATAAACGCAAATCCTGTGCGCTGTTGACTCATGAGCAGATGGCTGAGGGGAAAATTCCGACCACACCGACGTCTTCGTCGGTAATCGCGGGTATTCAGGTGCAGGAAATGCTGAAGTTGCTGCATAGTGACCGAGAACTGCCCACTCTCGCCGGAAAATGTTATGTCTTCAATGGTCTGACGCATGACTCCTATATCGTGGAATATCAGCGAAAGCCCGACTGCATGAGCCATGACTCCTATGAAAAAATCGAGCAGAAACCCTGGTCGGTCCGAACGATGACCTTGAAAGAACTGGTCGCCGCCATTAAAAACGAGATGGGCGAAAATGCAGTGGTGGATTTTGACCGAGATATTGCAACTGCGGCGGGTTGTACCTGCGGTGAAATAAAAGAACTTTTAAAACCCATACATCAGCTGAGCGGTATGGATATCACCTGTGCAAAATGCGGTAAAACCATGGATTTTGACAGCTTTCACTCCCTGAACGGAACCGAGCCGTTTTTAGATCAAACACCATATGACGTCGGGATTCCGCCGCTGCACATCATCACCGGAAGGGTGGGGACGAAACTGCGGTATTATGAATTCACCGGCGATGAAAAAGAGGTTTTTGCAGAGCTCTGACAGAAAGGAATTTGTTTATGACGCCCAGAATGCGCAGAATTGCTTCCGACTGGGAGCAGATCAAAAAGGATTTCACAGGTCACAAAAACATTATTGTCACACCCGTCGGGGAAGAGCCGCCGGAAAAATATCATGTGACCTATTTTGTCAACGGCATTTATTTGCTGCCGGATGGAAGCGTTCAAAAGCTGGGACGGCACGAGGTTGAAATCACCCTCCATGCCGAATATCCGAGATTCAAACCGATCTGTAAAATCCTGACGCCGATCTGGCACCCGAATTTTCGGGACGGACAGATCTGCATCGGCGACATCTGGGGCGCCGGCGAATCTCTGGCCGACATCATCGTCAACATCGGCGATATGATTCAATATAAATCCTGGAATTCTTACAGTCCCCTTTCAGCCGAAGCTGCCAGATGGGCGATGGAAAACCGCCATCTGTTTCCGGTCGGAGACGTCAATCTAAATATCGCCGATGACGGCAAAGAAAAACGTGATTTTGAGATTGAGTTATTTGACGAGACTCCGGAGTCGGATTCTCCTCCTCAACCCACCATTGAAACCGAACCCCAACTTCGACCGGAATCCCAACCCGAGTCGCAACCCACCCCTGAACCTCAGCCGGAACAGCCGCAGCCATTTATACCGGTGCCGGCGCTTGTGATGGAAAAACCTGCGGGGAACGATTTTGACATCACGGCCGAGGAACTTGCCGGAATCGAATTTGTCCCGACCGCACAACGGATGCAGACAGTTGCACACGGCGGTTTGGTCAAAGGCCGTCGGATCAATTTCAAAACCATTTTTGTGAAGGGTTTATTATGGGCACTGATCGGTGCCATATTGGGCTTCGGCGGTTCTGAATTGATGCAAACTGCGGCAAGCGATGCGGTAATCGCAAAGATTTCGGGTTATACCGAACTGGCTGATTTCTATGAGCTGTGGGATCAGACAGATAAGATTTCCGACCAGCTGAATCAGCGCTTTTATGCTTATTGCAGAGATAACGATTTGAATCCAAAAAAGGATTCGAGTTTTGATTCTTGGGCAGACGATATGACCACATCGGATCAGCGTTTATATGATCAATATATTGTATCTTATGAAAACGCGAATGATGCTTACGAAACAGCATATGAAAACTTTGACGGCACCGAAGATGAATTTTACGCGGTGATGGATCGTGTCAACAGGACATCGACCGGCGTGTGGTTTTCGTTTGTGGCGCTGTTCATCGGGTTGATGCTGGGAATCGGTGAGGGTGTGTATTACGGATCGGCAAAACAGGCGTTGAGATACGCATTGATCAGCGCCGGCATTTCCGTTGCTGCGGGATTTATAAGCGGATATATCGCACAGTGGATGTATGCCGGACTGCTTAATGAAGACACATCGGATTTTATGTCCTCCATGATCCGAGGATTCAGTTGGGCGGTTATGGGAATCGGAGTGGGGTTGGCGGTCGGTTTGATTAAGCCGGAGAAGAAACGGCTGCTGTATTGCACGCTTGGCGGTCTGATCGGTGCATTCCTCGGCGGATTTATTTTCAACGGTATTTATGACCTCATTCCGAATGACATCGTCTCCCGTTGTGTGGGAATCATTGTGATGGGAATTTTAATCGGTCTCGGTGTCGGTTTATTGGAGCAGTTTGCAAAACAGGCCTGGCTCAAGGTAATCCGCGGCGAGTTTGAGGGTAAGGAATATCTGGTGTTTGCGGGTACGACGAGCATCGGAAACAACGCAAAGAATACGATTGTGTTGTTCAAGGACAAGCTGGTCGCACCGCATCACTGTGACATCGTACTCGAAGGCAGCAAATATACGGTCGTCGATCAGGGCTCTCCGTTGGGTACGGTTGTCAACGGCAGAAGAATCCAGCGGCAGATGCTGAAAAAAGGAGATACCATTGCGATTGGCAACTCCGTATTGGTCTTCAATACAAAATAGACAGTGTGGTGGATGCCGGATGAGAAGAATTTTAAAAATTATAACGGCGGTATTGCTGACAGGAGTGATGCTTCTGTTCGGCATACCTGTTTCGGCAATGGGATTCGACGCAGACACGGTCTATGAATCGGTATTTGTTGTCTGCTCGGGGGATGCACTCGGCAGCGGATTTTCCATCGGTGAAAACTGTATCATCACCAATGCGCATGTTATCGACAATCGATTGAATATTTATGTCTACACCCATTCGGGCAGCGAATATCGCGCAAAAGTAGCACTGATGGATGAGGACTTGGATATTGCCGTGCTCCAGGTGGACGGCGTCACATTTTCCGCATTGATTGTTGCCGGTTCCGACGGAAAAGTCGGCGATGATATCTACACGGTCGGTGCACCGGAAAATCTGGCCTATACCCTGACCAAAGGAATTATATCGGCGAAAAATCGGGAGGTTGACGGCAACACTTATATCCAGATTGACGCGGCGGTCAATCCGGGCAACAGCGGGGGCCCGCTGCTAAACGACAGCGGGGAAGTGCTCGGCGTCAATACACTGAAGCTGGCTGACAGCGAGGGCATAGGCCTCTCGATCCCGATTGCCGAAGTCACGAAATTCCTCGCCCAAAACGGAATTGAATTGGATGATAAGGGCAATGTCGCACAGCGGATCGAGGTCTCGTCCGTCCAAAGCATACCCGGCGAATCGGAAGCTCAACCCACCGATGATATCGTCACCGATAGTGCAAAAGACCCGGTTTTAATTGCGATTTTATGTATTTCGGCAGTGTTGAATGTGATTTTAATCGTCGTACTGGTTTATAAAAACCGCAAAAAGCCCAAAGCGGACCCCTCCGAGAGAACCGATTTTGAGATTGATATTATGGAGTGAAAACCATGGCGAAAAAGAAAAACAGACGAGTTGTCACTACGAACAGCGGTGAGGTTTTACCGCAGAACATCGCTTTTATCGGTGAACAGACCGCCGATGAGGATAAAAAAATTTATATCTCACAGCCGGTTTACAAAGCTGTACATCGGTTTTCCAAGGGGAAAACGAGCGTTGAAACCGGCGGCGTATTGGTCGGCAGCACGGTCTCCGCATTCGGGAAAATGAATATCCTGATTTCCGGATTCATTGAGGCGAAATTCACCGCATCCACGGCGACGACTTTGACTTTTACACACGAGACCTGGAAGTCCATTCACAGCGAACTCGAAAAGAAGTACTCAGGGTTGAAAATCGTGGGTTGGATTCATACACACCCCGATTACGGTATCTTTTTATCCGAAAACGACAAGTTCATCCACGGGAATTTTTTCAAAGAAGAACAGCAGATCGCCTATGTGGTGGATCCCGTCCAAAACAGCGAGGGTTTCTTTTTCTGGAAAAACGGTGTGATCGAGCGCAGTAAAGGGTTCTATATTTACGACAAAACGGGTGTGACGATCCAGCAGGCGGAAGCACAGGAAGATGATCAGGATTCCGAAAAATCCAAGGCATCGTTTTCGGCCAGGGACATTTTGCTCGGAGCGCTTGTTATCTCTGTGATTCTTCTGTCGATTTCTTTGATCGGCATGCAAAAAAGGATTTCAAATCTGCTGGAGACGCAAAAACTGATAATTGCAAATATGAACACGATCCAACAAGAGATCATCATTATGCAGCAGTCGGAGCTGTCCGAAATCGATCAGACCAGTTCAGCGGAAGTATCTTCTGTACCCGAATCGTCAGAAGCGGAACAGGGAAGCGGAAGTTCGGAGAGCGAATAGAAACGAAAGGAAATAAAGCCATGAATACGTTCGCAGGAAAAACATGCCCCTATTGCAAAACGGAATTCGCCGCTGACGACGATATTGTTGTCTGCAGCGAATGCGGAATGCCGCATCACAGGGAGTGCTGGGTGGAAAATCAGGGCTGCAGCACCTTCGGGTGCAGCGGAACCATTCAGGGCGTCGGCAGTGTACAACCCGAAAGCGCACAACCCGTTGCAGCGCAGTATGAATTTGAAAGACCGATTTCCGCCGGCTCCACCAGTGTAGCTGCAGTAATTGCCGCTCCTCCCACAGCAGTAACTGTCAGGGCGAAATTCTGCCCGAAGTGCGGCGCAAAGCGGGAGGAGGAACATCTGTTTTGCAGTGAGTGCGGATATCGTTTTGTGGCACGGGAAAGTACTGTATCCTCCGCTGCAGCGACTGCGGCCATACAGAATCCGGTTTATCAGGGAGCTCCCGATCCTGTTGTAACCATGCAGGAGATGTATTTTAAAGATACCGCTCATCCCGAGGCAAAGTACATTGTACGAAATGTCCCGTTTTATCTGGAGAAGTTCAAGCGCATGCGCCTGTCGGATACCATCGTGAGTTGGAATTGGCCGGCGATGCTCGTTACCCCTTATTGGTGCATGTACAGAAAAATGTACGGAATCGGTGCGGCATTTGTTGTCGGCGCAATCGCTTTGGCTCAATGGCCGATATACGGTTTTATCATATTATTGGTCACCAGAATCGTCTTTGCGATATTTGCCAATTACATCTATATGAAACGTATTCAGGTAATGATAATCAAGGAAGAGATCATGGACGAATCTCTACGGCCGATTTATGTTATGAATCACGGCGGAATCAATACCGGAGCTGCGATAGCCGCGGCCATTGTATTATTAATCATCAATATCATCATCGCATATAATTGACCGACAGGCAGGAGATGTGAAATATGAGCGATATCGAGATTGAAGTCAATGAAAAGGAAAAATCGACAGAGGGAAATATTCAGCTTCCGGTGAATTTCATCACGGTCGGAAAAATTGAGAATGAAGATGTGAAGGTGTATATTAAGCAGGATATCTATAAAAACATCGAACATTATGCCGAATCCGATACAAAACAAGAGCTCGGCAGTATTTTATTGGGTGATTATACGGTATCTGCGGGAAAAACCTGTGTTGTGATTTCCGAATTCATCGAAGCCAAATATACCGACGCCTCAGCCTCGACGCTGACTTTCACCCACGAGACCTGGGATTTTATTCATAAAGAACATGACCACCGGTTTCCGAATCTGAAAATTATCGGCTGGCAGCATACGCACCCGAACTACGGAATCTTTCTGTCCAATTACGACATGTTCATTCAGGAGAATTTCTTCAATATGCCGTTTCAGGTGGCCTATGTCGTTGATCCGCTGCAAAACATCCGCGGATTTTTCCAGTGGAAAAACGGGAAGGTCGAGAAGCTGAACGGGTTTTATATTTATGACGGCGTCGAAAAACCCATTAAGATCGAGCAGCGGAAATTGAAAACCGAGACGGAGAAATCAAATAAAAAGCAAAACGCTGTTTTTATCGCACTGCTCGCGGTGCTGATTGTTGCTGCGGGTGGATTGTTGTTTCATCAAAACAACCTTTTAAACGAGAGAAAACAACAACAAAGCGAGTTGGAATCAACTGTGAGCGTCCAGACACAAACCATTGAAGCGCAAAACACTGAAATCACCTCGCTAAAAGAGGTATTCGTAAATCAAGTACTCGATTCCGAGAATAAGGACGATGTTTCGGATCTTATAGAGAAAATCGAATCCGGACAGCTTGTTTTCGACAATCAAGAGGCTATGCTGACCGAGTTGAAATCATTGCTTGCGAAACTTGAAGCAAATGAATCAGAATCCGTATTTTTCATTGTTTACACCGTTCAAAAGGGAGACACGCTTTCAAGCATCTGCAAATCACTCGGTCTAGACTATCAAACGAATATCGGCATCATTAAAGCGCTGAACGATATCGAAAACCTTGATTATATCTGCGACGGCCAAAATCTTCTGCTTCCGATGTTTGAATTAGGGAATACATAAATACGATATAACGGATATTGCCTTTATATTGTTTAAAATTCATAATAAAAATAAGGGAGTGAATTTTATGCCAAAATGTGCCGCTACCATCACTCTCGTTTTTCCGGAGTGATATGATATCGTTCCATCACGTGCCGCAGGCACATCTCACGCGCAGCGCATATCACGTCGAAGGCATATCACCCGTTCCGACAGGAACGGATATCACTGAAAAAACCACGCATGGCGTGGTTTTTTCTTGGCACTCCCGGTGCGATTTGAACGCATGGCCTGCCGCTTAGGAGGCGGCCGCTCTATCCAGCTGAGCTACGGGAGCATATATTTGAAGCCACTTAGGAGAGTGACTTCGCATTGGGTAAAACAACTGTAATGTATTTATTTGCCTTGATATGAATGTGGTTTTACTGCAACTTTTTGTGCAAGAAACGCCTTACGCAAAAGTTATTTCGGCAGTCGGCAAACGATCCGGTCTGTAAGCCGGGTTCTGTACGGTTTTCACCGTGACGACCATCTATCTGGGACGGGCATTGCTGTCCGCCTCATGCCATCTGTCGGGAATGCGCCGGGCCGGCGCGTCACCCAGTCGATGTTGCTTCGGATAGAGTTTACAGGGAGCGGCGGTCTCCCGCTGCACCGGTGAGCTCTTACCTCGCCTTTCCACCCTTACCAACGTGTTGCTTGCGCAGCACGCAGGCGGTATATCTCTGTTGCACTTGTCCGAGGGTCACCCCTGGCGGCCGTTAGCCGTTATCCCGCCCTATGAAGCCCGGACTTTCCTCCCCTTGCAGGGCGGCCGTCCGACCGGGTCGTTTGCCGACTGCCGAAATTGATATTATAATATTCAGACTTAAAAAAAGCAAATGCAATTTATGGGTATGAAATTTTCAAGCTTAGGATAGATTTTTAATGAAAGATTTCAAATAATTGCTGAAATCCGAACCCAGTTCGGGATGCTTGACACCCAGTTCAACGATGGCTTCGAGGTATCCGAGTTTGTTGCCGATGTCATATCGCTTGCCGGTGAATTCATAACCGACCATACCGTAACGCTGTGCGAGCACCCGCATGGCGTCGGTAAGTTGAATTTCTCCGCCCGCACCGGGAGGGGTTTTGTCGAGAATTTCGAAAATTTCCGGTGTGAGCACGCATCTGCCCAAAATCGCATAAAGAGACATAATCTGTTCGTCACTCGGTTTTTCAACCATATCCGAAATTGCAAAAGTACGATCTTCAAGCGGAGAAACCGCCAATGAACAGTATTTTTTGATGGATTCGCGGTCGACTTCCTTAATACCGGCGACACCTTTGCCGTATTTTTCATAGGCCTCGCAGAGTTCACCAATGGCCGGCTTTTTTCCGCCTGCGATCACGTCGTCGCCGTAGAGCACCGCAAACGGCTCATTGCCGACAAAACCGCGTGCACAACCGATGGCATGACCGAGTCCCTTGGTCTCTTTTTGACGGATAAAATAGATATTGGCCATCTTCGAAGTCTCCAATACCGAGTTGTAAAGCGCGGTTTTGTTGCCTGCCAAGAGGCGTTCTTCCAATTCGGGAGAGCGATCGAAATGATCTTCCATCGCCACTTTGCCGCGATTGGTGATAATCAGAATGTCGGTAATACCGGCGGCGACCGCCTCCTCGACGATATACTGGATCGAGGGTTTGTCGACGATGGGTAGCATCTCTTTCGGGATTGCCTTGGTTGCAGGCAGAACGCGGGTACCGAGCCCGGCGGCGGGGATGACAGCTTTTGTAACTTTCATAAAAAACGCTCCTTTAGCTGAAAATCAGACAGATATATGCCACAAAGGAAGAGGCGAAGAAATACAGCACAAATGGAAGCAAAACCGCAAATGCATTGACACCGCCCTTGGCCGCAAACAGATATTCGCGCTGATAGCGGTCGTAGGAGCGCTGACGGATCATGCGGATGGTCTTGACAGCTTTGTTGTAATAGAGTTTCATGCCGAAAAATCCGCAAAACACCATCGACAAGATATATAGAATCACTGTGAGCGCAATACAGATATTCACAATCGCCATATTTGCGGAGAGAAATTCGTTGATAATACGGTATTGTTCGGTCATATAGGCATCATAATCGGTGATGGAGTTGGTTGCGACCATAAGCGCATCCGCACATTTGACACAGATGATGCCGTACAATGCAAGGATAGGAGACATCACTGCCAGCGCAATCGCAAGTCCGGCACTGACCATTTTGTGATACAAAAGCCAGAAGAATGATCCGATAAATGCATACCCGGAAAAAGCCAGTTTTCCCTGACTGATCTGTTTGAAACTGTGAATGGCGGCGTCCGAATTGGCACCGTAAAACCGAGCCATATCGGCGCGGCTGATATCTTCGACCAGCTTACCGTCGTCATTATAGACAGTATCACCGTCATTATAGGCGTTGGAACCCGGGGGCGGGGGATAATTCGGAGTTGCTTTGAATTCCGGATTCGGCAGTGTTAATTCGTGTCCGCAGTTGAGGCAGACGCGAAACATCGGGTCGTTGTGATAGCCGCAGAAGTCACAGATGATTTTTCCGTTTTCATCGACACCATGGATTACGGAGTTTGTTTTAGAAGGTCCGGAAGGCGCAGTAAGCTCATTAGTCGTATCAAAATTGCCGTTAGCATGCTCGGGCGCAAAGAAACAGGCGCCGTTTTGGTTCCAGCATTCTCGGTGATGCGCCGTTCCGCATTCGGGGCAATAGACGATGTCGTCTTTATCGTTGAATTCTTTTTTACAGACGGGACAGATTTTTCCCTGCCAAAAATTCATGATGATACCTTTCTTAAAACAAATGCGTGATTAAAGCCAAAGCAAAAATCACCTAAAATATATTAACCAAATATTTTCGTTTTGTCAAGTTAAAGCGGGGGTGTGAAACACATCATCCCTGGGCAGAATCAGATTCAAAAAGCGCACAAGCCGTATTGCCGGCTTGTGCGCCCGAAAGGTCTATTAATAATCGGTGCGTTTTTTCTTTCTGACGACGAAGAAGATGATCACTGCGGCAACCACAACGGCGAGAATGATTAAAATGTACCAGCTCCAACCGCTGCTTGAGGTCTTAACCGTATCAAACAGTTCGTTTGTATATTGGGTGGTTTCGGACGGAAGAGTCTCAAAGGTGACGCCGCGTGTGAGTACCTCTTCCGGGGGATAGGCGATCGGGTTTTCAGCCACTTCGGGATCCATAAAGGCTTTTGCGGCACTGATCGGTGTGGAATATCCGAGGTATTCCATGTTCTGCCCCGAGATCTCCGGATCGCACAGGAAGTTGATATACTGTTCGGCGGCTGTTTTATTCTGAGCGCCGGTCGGGATGCAGATCGAATCAATGAACAGGTTAAATCCCTCTTCGGGGAAGCAGAACGCCAGATCTTCATTTTCTGCCTGCATGGTCAAAAAATCACCCGCATAATAAGGAGCGATCCAGGCCTCTTCGGTCTCCATCTGGCTAAACACCTGATCCATGACGTAGATTTGCACCAACGGTTTTTGTTCGGACAGTTTAGCGGCGGTCTCGTCGAGTTCCTGCGTGGAGGTCGTGTTGACGTCGATGCCGAGTAAAAGCTGAGCGATGGCAAACGCGTCGCGGCTGTTATCGAACATCAGAATTTTACCGGCATAATCGTTGTCCCACAATAGATCCCATCCGGTAACCTCTTCGGTGACGTATTTGCTGTTGTAAATCAGGCCCACGCAACCCCAGGCATAGGGAACACTGTAATCATTGGTCGGATCAAAGGTGCGTCCTTTAAATTCGCTGTCAATGTTTGCGTAATTGGGAATATTGGTGTAGTCGAGTTTCTGCACGAGCCCCTCTTCAATCAGCTTTCCCACCATATAATCGGAGGGGATGATGATGTCGTAACTTGCGCCGCCGGTCTTGAGTTTGGAATAGAGCGCCTCGTTGGAATCATAGGTCGAATAATTGACCTTGATGCCGGTGCGGCGGGTGAATTCTGCGTTGACGTCGATATAGCCGTCGGTGCCGTCGGAGATATACTGTCCCCAGTTGTAGACATTGATGACCTCACCGGTTAACGGAACGGCGTCATCCGTCGCGAAAACCGGCAGTACCAGTCCGGCCAGCAGGAACAAAGACATTGCGAGTGCGAAGAACTTTTTCATCTCTCAAACCTCCTGTGATTTATTTCATAATCGGAGCAGCGGGTGAATCGAGCCGCTGCTTCTTTGTATCCAGAAAACCACTCGCTAGGCGAGTGGTAGAAAAAAAGGCTAATGC
>DAOSWV010000018.1 GCA_035380125.1 Oscillospiraceae bacterium | reverse complement strand
CATAGGGCTTTGCCCGTCTATGAAAAACCCCCGGTTTTACCGGGGGATATTTATTCTACACGATTATCATTGAAAGCAAAGAACTCGTTTTATTATTTTACAGTCAACTCCGCATAAACCGTCCTCGCCAGCAAATCCATCTGGCGAATGCAGGATTTCTGATAATCCGTCAGTTCTTTTGCATCGCGGGCGCGGGAGGTGAATTCCATCGTGATCCCTTCGATTTCGGAGAGATGATATTTGGCGGTGCAGGGGTATGTCAACTTCTCGGTGAACGCCGCCATTGCCAGAAACGCCTGCACCTTTTCGGCGGTATCGGGCTGCGCTTTATAATTCCGGTATAACCATGTGTAAATGTGTGGGTGGAAATTGGCCATCACACCGCTGAAACCGGCAGCACCGCTGCGCAGGGATTCCAACAGGGTCTGTGCGTTTGCGTTGAACAGATTGACGCCGGTACCTTTCAATTGTTCGGTACGCGCGGCAATCGTCTTTGCGTCGCAGCAGGTGTCCTTGATAAAGGTGAAGCGCCCGGTTTTAACGCAGGCGTCGAGCATCGCGGGTGTGAGCAGCCGTTTGTACGGATAGGGGCACTCGTAGATACCGAGTGCGATGTCTTCCGGCAGTTGTTCAACCACAGCGTTCAGATCGGAAATCCATTTCGCGTCGCTTGTATTTTCGATGTCGAACCGGTTGGTGATCATGATCAGCGAATCGACGCCGGTCTCGGCGACTAACCTCAGCTCATTAACTTGGTCTGCCCGGTTGTCGGAGATATGTCCGGAAGCCACTACTGTCATGGCCTTGCGCGAATTGTCAGCAACCGCAAGGGCATCGGCCTTTTCTTTCACGCGTCTTGCCAAAGATACACGCTCGTCGAGGGTCAAAAAGAAAATTTCGCTCGATTGGCAGGCGGCGAAAATGCCGTCACAGCCTTTGTTCCAGTACCATTCGACGAGTGCATCCACCGCGCCGAAGTCGATTTTGCCGTCTTTGTTGTACGGCGTGATCATCGTCGGATACACGCCGAGGTTTGGATTTTTGTTCATGTGATTTCAGGTTCATTCAATTTCGCCGCCGCCCCATTCGACGACCGTGAACCCGTTCCTTTCGAATTTTTCAAAGGTCTGCGGAGCGATCTCGACCGGACTTTCGAGCGGTTTGAAAATCATAAATACCCGCAATATTGAATCCGGTGTAGGGGTGATCTCGAGTTTCGCGTTATCAGTATAATCCACACCGACGAAAGAAATCAAGTTGTAAGTGTTTTCTTCCATCTGCGGCAGCCAGTAGACGATAAAATCGTTGTATTCGCTCGGAATTAATCCCATCTCTGAAAGCGCCTTTTTCAGGAACACCGCCGTATCCTCGCCCTTGACGCAGAAGCCCTTGCCGAAAGAGAAGACGGTGTTCAATTCTCCTTCCCAGAATAAATAATTGTATTCTTCTCCACCTACACTCAACTTGCCGTCCGGGTATGCCTTGACCTGCCATCCGCCCTCCGGATATTTCGGGTAGGTGCAGCCCAGCGTTCCGTTCAAATCCAATTTCACAGTGACATTGGTGACTGTTTCGGGGTAGAAATATATGACCGGTTTCTTGGCAGGTATCTTGTTCGCGAATTCACTGATACTCATAATATTAAATTGTGCCGCAGCGATCATCCAGATGTCTTTTACGCGCTCGACTTCGAAATAATAGTGAATGACATTCATGTTGTCATTGAGGATTTTATCAAATTCTATAATATTCTTTTTCGAAACTGGATCTTGATAAAAATTCTCATTGACATCAGTAGATCCGGTTGCGATAGAGTTTTGGATATTGATATAAACCCGATTACCATTTTGTGCATAGATTTTATCACTCAAAAAAGAGTTGTGAAAATATTCCTTTACGAAATCCGCAGTGAAATATTTTGAAAATTCTCCTTTGAGTTTTTTTACGGTACTAAACTTATCATCGGAAATTTTTCTATAGGTAACGCCGTCTATTTCAATAGTTTCGCTTGAATCCCGCTCCTGCTGGCCACAAATCAACAGACAAGCCGTCGGCAGCACAGTTTTCGAAAAATCATCAAACTCCGCTTGTGTCATAGGTTCGGAAAAATTCGAAACGATACCAAGTGAAGAACAACCACAAACCAGTAAAATAACAAAAAACAAAGCAATAATCTTTTTCATATCAAAATGCCTTCGATTTTAGAGTAAAATTTATTAGTCAATCTCCGCGCCGCCCCATTCGACCACCGTGAACCCGTTCCTTTCGAATGGTTCAAAGGTCTGCGGAACGATCTCGACCGGCTGTTCGAGCGGCTGATAAGCCATGGCCACCCGCAGTACCGAGTCGGGTTTAGGTGATATTTCAAGTTTGGCATTGTCGATGTATTCCTTCCCAACAAATGAAATCAAATTATACGCATTTTCCTCCATCTTCGGCAGCCAGTAGACGATAAAGTCATTGTATTCGCTCGGAATCAACCCCATCTCGGAGAGCGCCTTTTTCAGGAATGCCGCCGTGTCCTCACCTTTAACACAAAAACCCTTGTCAAAGGTGAAAACGGTGTTTAATTCGCCTTCCCAGAATAGATAATTATATTCTTCTCCGTCCACAATCAATTTGCCGCTCGGGTAAGCCGTGACCTGCCATCCGTCTTTCGGATAAGAGGGATAAGTGCAGCCCAATTTGCCGTTCAAATCGAGCTTGACCGTCACATCGGCGACCGTTTCAGGGTAGAGATAGAGCACCGGTTTACCCATTCTCGGAAATACAATTCCGTCTGCAGGATAAACATCACAATCTGCTTGATCAATTTTCCATTCTCCATTTTCGCGCTTTACCCAAAAGTAATAATTAATAAATGGATCCGTGCCGTTTTTTACTGTCACTAAATCAATCGTATCATGTTCTGATTCGTCCTCACGATAAAACAGCTTTTTATCAAATTCGCGGTTAGCACCCACGGTTTTCGGATGTACATAAACAAAACCGTCTTTTTCGGTATAAGTCATATAATTCTGATAAGCCGGAATATGATTGATAAATAATCGATTTATTTCATCGTCAATATCTTCCGTGATGAAGTATTTTGCTAATTCCGCTTTGAGTTTACCAACGGTGTTATACTTTTCGTCCGTTATCTTATAATAAGTCACCCCGTCAATTTCGACAGAGTCGTTGGGATCGTATGTTTCCTCTCCACCGAGCAAGATCATAACTTGGGGCAGCACGTTTTCAAAGAAGTCGTCGAATTCGGCCTGCGTCATCGGTTCACCGATGTCCTCAGATACGGTTGACGGTTCGGAGGGTATTACCGATACAACAGAGTTTTCCGACATCGGCACAGCTGTTTCCGTCGGCAGCGATGAGATGACTACGGAACTCGCACTGCTTCCCGAGGGCAAACTTGAACTGCCCGAAGGGACACTTTCGGTTTTCGGCACTGTGCAGCCGCTGAAAAGCAATATTACCGCAAGAACAATCGGTATGAACTTTTTCATGTAAGAATCACCTCTGATTTCCATCATAACATAGGCGATATGGAAAATCAAGGGACTTCTTTTAAATTATAAAACCTCGTCTATAATTTGCAAGTTTAATTGCCTAAGGTTTTCAAAAAGTTCATGGTTAGCTTAAGCAGCCATTTGGTTCGCAGATTTGTAGCCAAAAATCTTATGCGGGTAATTATTAACCCATCCTCAATACGTTGCTCTAATGAACGGTTTTTTTGTGATTAAAAAAGCAACTTAATAATTAAAATCATCAACAAAAACAACATTAATGGTCTTTGATTTGTCATAGCAACGAATATATATTTCGTACACATGATTTAGTAAAATTCTATCATTGTAATCAAAAGAAAAGCTAGTATAACAATAGTTACCATTTTTATCGTCTATCAAACGATTTTCGCTAATTTTATATGAGACATTATCTACTACTTTCCCATCTACTTTAATCATAGGCTTTTTTGGATAATTATAAATTGTACCTATAATATTTAACTCGGCATCATCATTATTAGCGTACCATGCATTGACGAGTTCTATGTAGTAAGTGTTTGTTTCAGACGAATAGTCAACATAATCAAATGTGCTATATTCATCATATAAATGATTACCGGTCTGTAAATAGAAAATGAATTTTAAGTCATTGGAAATATAAGTATCCTTCTCTAAGCTTAAAGCAGAGCGTATCTGTGCAGGAAAAGCCCAAAGAAATACAAATATGATTAGTAAAATGATGAATATAATTTTTGTCTTTTTTTTAAGCATAAATCTCATCCCTTATATTTTCCTTGAATATCATACCTAAATGTTCTGATTAAAAACGAACCTTTTAAGTTCCATATTATAATAAACGGGTCGCATTGTCAAGTTGCTTTCTCCTGATTTCGTTTAGTTATGAAACCTCTGCTTTCGGAACCATGTGATAGGCGTTATCGGTATTGATGAGCTGGTATTTTACCGTGCCGTCGAGCCAGGACGCAAGCTGGTCTTTGGTCAGCATCACGGGCATCCGGTCGTGGATGTCGCTGATGTTGCCGTCAGCGGGTTTGGTCAGAATCACAAATTCCTTGCCCTCGTCGGTCACGCGGTAAAGTCCTGCCATAAAAACACAGCCGCCCTCTTCGTTGGTGAATGAAAATTTAATCTTGGTCTTGTCGGGCAGGGTTTTCCACTCGTAATATCCGTGCGCGGGAATCACACAGCGGTAGTGATTGATAAACGGCGCAAAAAACCGGGAGGACGCCGCGTTCTCGCTCTTAGCGTTGATGATCACGCCCTTGCCGTCCCATTTGGCGAAACCCCATTTAACCATCTGCACGGCGGGCTGGCCGTTGCTCATCAAAATGACCGGTACGACGTCGGTGGGGAAGACGTCGTCGGTTTTCGGGGTAACTTTAATCTCGATCTGCGACAGCCGCACCGAGATCGCACGCAAAATCTCGCGAATCTCCATGATCTCCTCTTCGGTGTTCGGGATGTATCTTCCGCACATGATTGTCCCTCCTGAATTGTTTTTATCAGATATCCTCGTCGGCTGTCATGGCCGATTGGTTGAGTTTGAAACCGCCCAAACGTTCTTTCAAGTCCGAAATCAGGGCCTTGATGTCGGGCGGCACGCTCTCCTCTTCCGAGAGCAGCGGGAGCTGACTGAGACGATTGTCCCGCAAGTCGCCCAGATGGATACCGATGCTCCGAATCGGGCTGCTCTTTGCGTAATTTTTATCAAACAGGCATTTTGCGCTCATGAAAATTTGATTCTCATCTGCGGTGTAATTATCGAGCGTGACCTGCCGGTTCATGGCAGTGAAATCGTCATATTTCAGGTTGATTCCGATGCAGCGCGCCTCCAGTGAATGTTTGATCAATCGCGAGGTGACCGCCCGCGCCAAAATGTAGAGCATCAGCAGCAGATCGTCTTCCGAGGCCGTGTCTTTGGGCAGCGTGATGGTGTTGCCGAAACTTTTAAAGGGCATATCGGCGGGGACTTTGGGGTCAAATGAGCTGTCGTCGCCGTTGGCAAATTGCCACAGGGCGATGCCCGATTTGCCGAACCGCCTTTTCAGCAGCGCGGGGTCGCATTGCGCCAAGTCGCCGATGGTCAGGATATTCATGTTCTTCAGTTTTTTGCGCGTGACGGGTCCGACGAACAGCAACTCAAACGCGGGAATGCTCCAAATCACGGTTTTTAAGTCGTCTTTGCGCAGAACCGTCACCGCGTCGGGTTTTTTCATATCGGAGGCGAGTTTTGAAAAGATATAGTTATAGCTGACGCCGACCGAGGCGGTGAGTTGCAGTTCGTTTTTGACGCGCTGCTTGATCTCAAAGGCGATCTCGGTTGCCTTATCATACGATTGCACATCGTCTTTCAGCACGATCCACGCCTCATCAAGCCCATAGGGGATCACGTCGGCGCCGTATTCGGCATAAAGCGCCCGCGCCAGTTTGGCGTAATGCACATATTTGTTGTAATCAGCGTTGATCAGCGTCAGCCCGGGAGCTTTCTGCTTGGCGCTGTAAACGCTCTCTCCGGTCATGACGCCGCGCTGCTGCGCGATTTGATTTTTAGCGAGGATGATGCCGTGACGGGTGGCGGGGTCGCCGCAGACCGCCATGGGAATATTGTTGTATTCGGGATGATCGATGGTCTCGACAGCGGCAAAGTAGTGGTTCATGTCGCTGTGCAGAATGAATTTTCCCATAATTTAAACACCGCCCCCAATCACCCATTATATCTGATTATACCGCTGAAATTGTACCATAAACCGGACTGTCTATCAAGCCCGGCATGATGCCGGTTTCAAACGCGGCGGCGAGACGCCGCTGTCAATACGCGTAGAAGAATCTGCCGGGCTTTATGAAGCAAAGAACCGCTTTGAAGCGGTTCTTTGTAGCCGCGTTGCTGCACTTGGTGTTTCGTTGCCGTAGGGGCGGCCCCATGTGGCCGCCCATTCCGTATACCTGCGGCATTAAAAGTTCCACATGGAACAATTTAACAGTTAGACTTATAATTTGGTTTATTGTATGGCAGGCTGAACAACCCACACAGACTGAAGTTTGCACGGCGGGGTGCGGGTCACCCCGCCGTGCCGGGCGATTTTTTACCGCCCGCTGATGCGCTCTGCGGATATCTCTGTTACATCCTGATCAGATGTTGTTTGTTCTTCCGAACTGTAATTTTCGTGTGCTTGATTTCCAATTTCATTGAATATCGGCTCCTTTAATGTAATCGTACCGTAAACTCTTGTTTTCGGTGAGAAATTGTTTTGTTCGAGCAGGGATTTTGCGTGCGTTCTCGAAATGCCGAGCCCTTCACTCACTGCACGGTCGAGCCGCAGCCCGAAGTCGTATTCACAAGTCATTTCAATGGTGTTGTTCTCATCTTCAATGACTTGTTTTTCGAGGGTATAGCGAAGCTCCGAACAGTCGGTGACCGCGTGGTTATGAGAGAGCAGCGACTTGTCGAATGCGTATTTTCGGGCGGTGTCAGCGTTGTTTTTTGCAAACGCCGTGTACAGTGATTTTTCGATCTGCTCCGGCTTGACACGGGAGAGCACGGTCATGTTCCAGGTGCTGTCGCAGTCCTCACACTTGTAGATCAACCAGACGTCGATATTGCGCCCATTGGCGTTCACGCGAAAATTATTGCTGCACGCAAATTTCCGAACGACGCCGCATTTGGGACAGTTGCGCAAAACTTTCGGGGATTCAATCGGGGTGATGATCCATTTTTGCATACTCCTTGTTTGGCTTTTTGGAACGCTTCTCACCGACAAAGACGAAATACCCGTCATGTTCGAAAATCGTGACTCCGCCGAACACGGCGATAAACTTGCGTTTGTACCATTCCCGGCGTTTGGTCCCCATCAGCAGTTTACCACCGATTTTCAGATGGCGGTATCCGCCCTCGATAAACCGTTTGGCAACGCTGAAATTGGTGTGATACGGCGGATTGCTGAGAATGAGGTCAAAATCACGGTCGTTGATCGCGTCGCATCCGTCGCTGTGTATGATCCGGACGCCGGGCACACCGTTTCGCACGACATTCTCCCGCGTCAGTGTCAACGCGTGATCATCGATATCCGACATTACCACATTTTCCGGTCCGGTGAAATTAGCGCAGACGATACCGACAACACCGTATCCGCACCCAAGATCGAGCACTTTCTGCCCTTGCTCCAAATCGACATGGGCTAACATCGCCAGCGTACCGCGGTCGGGATGTCTCGGTGAAAAGCAGCTTTCATCGGTACGGAAGGTGAATTTATCTCCGCAGATAAAAGCACAAATTAAGTTTTCCAAAACAGCAGCTTCCTTTCCGAAAGCCGCATAATTGAACCGACAAAACGAAAAGCGCTCCATTCCAAAAATCAAGGAATAAAGCGCTACGATACATGACATAAACGAGGCAAGATGCTTGCTTCATTTACGAAGGTCTGTTTATGCAGCTTTGCTTAATTTTTGAAATCCGCATAATCGAAACCAAAATAAGCGACAGACCAATGAAAGGTTGTCGGGAATTTGATTTGCTATGCGTTGATTAGAAAAATTAAGCGTTAGCCGGCATACGGTGACCTCCATTATGGAATTAAGTGGATTATATCACAGTGAGAAGACGAAATCAAGAGGGCAGGGCTTCTGCGGGCTGCGTCTCTGCAGGTTCGTCTTTTTTCGCGTTTTTATTCCAAACGATAATAGCGAGGATCACGAACAGTCCGGTGAACATATAAATCGCACCTTCGACAAGCCAGACGTTCAAGCCGGAACTCGCCAAAAGTACGGCGGCGAAGTTCAACAGCGCATGGATCACAATCGCCAGCGGAAAGAGCCAAAATTTCTTTGCTCTCTTTACTGCAAACCAAACCAGTACCGAGAACGACAAATGTGCCGCAACCGCCGCAATGCGTTCGACGACGCCTACGAAAAACGTCGCAGGCGGGGTGGTTGCAAGCGTCTCCAAACTGGATTTCAAGGCCGCAAGGGTGGCCTCGTCGGTAATGCCTGCGGAGAGTGAGTCATAATACCCGGCGTTCAGCATCAGAGAGATCACAATGTTGCTAACCATGCCGATATAAAGTATGTAAATCACTTCAACCCCGCCGTGGCCCGCACCGTACATCAGTGCGTTGCGGTCGTTGCCCATCTTCTTGTGCAAGACTGTATTAAACGCTACGAATCGGCCTGTCTCCTCAAAGATTCCCGCCATCAGTCCGGCGACCGCCGCATAAATCCAGAGATTGCTCTTGATGGCGGGACCGAGTGAAGAACTGAAAATCAACAGATTGATTCCGCCTTCAAGCAGCAGCGCAAAGACGATGAAAACCGCGCAGCCGATGAAGAACGGCATGATGTCCGCTTTGTATTTTTTGCGCAGCACCAAAAACAATACGAGCGGAATTGCGATGCCGAACAATGATGCGATGCCCATGGAGATTACGGATAAAATCGGAACGGTATAGTCCATCAAATCACTCCTTTGCTTTTTTATTTTTGATTGGGGTCGGACGTCCAGTTTTCAAGCAGAGATTGCTTTGAAAAGATATGACGCTCACCGTTTGATTTATGTAAATAGGCCCCCTCGTCGGGATAAAAGCAGGTATCTTCCGGCTCGTTGGTGCCGACATCGAGAATCACCATGACTTCACTGCCGGAGTTATAAAATTGGTGTGCGAGGTTTTGTCCGCCGGGCTTTGAAATGAAATCGCCTTTTCTGACCGGGTATTCCCTGCCGTCAAACCGCAGGGCACCGCTGCCCTCCAAAATCAAAAAGAACTCTTCCTGCTGAGAGTGACTGTGATATTTGGTGCTGTAAGCGTCTGGCTGGACCCGGTCGATGTTCACATAGAATTTTCGGCTTCCGGCGGCTGCGCCGAGCGACTGCGTGATCAGGCCGACCTGATCCTGCCAGACGAATTGTTCATCTAAATGATCGGTATTACTGATCATCATGCCATACCTCCGTTAATTCAATCTGTCCTTTTGCCCTTGCCAAAAACAGCGAATAGGGAATGAGTTTTCCGTCAACGGGCCTTTCTGCGGAAAAGACAGGCCGGACGGATACATTAGCGAATCCGCAGTTTTTCAGCGTTTTCTCGACCTCCGCCTCCGAAAATCCGTTGTGGCCGTTAAAATCGGGTTCGTTTTGATGAAAAGAACCGTCATCCTCATATAAATCAATCCAAATGAACAGCCCGCCGGGTGCGAGTTGTTTTTTTAGCGCTGCGATCTGCGTCTGAACATCGACGATGTGATGAAAGACCATCGAGCTGAAAATGACGTCGAATGTGTGATTTTTCAATTCATCAGCATCGATAAAATATACATTGCCGGTTTTAGAAAGCGCTGTTTTCTCTTCGAAGATTTTCCTCATTTCAACCGATGTGTCAAAACCGTAAATCCTGCCCGCAAAAGGGCTGAGCGCAAACGTCAGCAAGCCGGTTCCGCAGCCGAAATCGAGCACATCCCTCGGTTTTTCTCCCCAGCTTTTTCGAATCGCCTCTGCCAGAACCTTTGCGCGTTCAATCCGTCTCGGACCGTCCCAGGCCGCCGCCGCTCTGTCAAAATCCATTGCGATACTCCCCGCATGAAGCCCTTTCTAATTATTATATCAAAATTGTCCCGGCAGCACAAATGATATTTCGTTTCCGATTTGGGTGATGGGGATAAACGGCTCGGGTTTATCGGGGTGTTCGCCCAACATCTTCTCCATCCAGACCATATCGTACCAGTTGCCGAATTTGTAGCCGCATTTGGTGAAATGCGCGACTTTTTGATAACCGAAATATTCATGAAAACGAATGCTGGATTGATCGAGATGTTCGTCTTCTTTTTCGGTATAAGCGATACTGGCGTTCAGATTGATCACATGTTGGCGTTTCAAAATATCCTCAAGCGCCTGATACAGCGTTTTCCCGATGCCTTTGCCCCGGCAGTCCCGCTTGATATAGATCGAGGTCTCGACCGCCCAACTGTAAGCGATGCGCGCCTTGAACATCGACGCATACGCATATCCCGCGATCTGCCCGTTTTCTAACGCAACCAGATAAGGATATTTCATCAGCGTGTTTTCGATCCGCTTGGCGAATTCCTCGAGCGAGGGAACATCATATTCAAATGTGATTGCGGTGTTTTGCACATAGGGCGCGTAAATCCGAAGGATTTCCTCTGCGTCCTCTGTGGTGGCCATTCTGATGGTGATGTCTTTGTCCATTATCGTACCGGCTTTCTTTTTTATCCGATTTCTATTGAAATTTCGTGCGGCGCATCGATTATAGGCGGGTGGTTTTCTTTCAGTTCGCAGCGCAGCATTCCGAATGGCGTCGGCATAGTGATGTTCGCAAACTTCAGACCGAACAGATTCGGAGATAATGAGATTTTTTTGAATCCCGGTTCGAGCATCCGGAAACCGAGCAGTTTTGACGGCAGCTGATAGGTCGGCGTCGCGCCCCAGGCGTGGCTGAAATCGCAGCCGGGGCCGAGATCGTCTCCCCAGGCCTCCTTCATGCCCTTGCCGCACTCGTCGACTGCGGCTTTCCAGCGGCGGATTTGCTGCAGCCCGTATTTTTCGAAAAGCCCGGTCTTGTCGATGGCCTCCAATACAAAATGCAGGAAATAGGGCTGCGCGTCGATCAGAGAATCGTCGTTGACGACCTTTTCCATGATCTCGTTTTGCAGGTTTTCGGGACACAGGTCATATAGCACCGCCAAGGTGTTGGCGTGCTTGCCGTAATAGCGCTTTTTCGGGTTTTCCGGGAGCCAACGGTTGACTTCCGTCGGAGTGTTAAGGCCGCCGATATAAAGCCCTTTTTCCGCGTCGTAAAAGCAGCGGTGGAATGCGGTTTTAATGTCAACCGCACGCTGCTCAAAGATGGTCTTCCGTGCGGGTTCGCCGATGAGTTCGCAGATTTTTACTGCAGTGGTCAGGGCTTTGTAATAAAAAGCGGTCAGCGCTGACTGTCCGATGGCTTTCGGCGGGTGGTGCAGGGTATAACCGTCGATCAGAACCCAGTCGATGAACATATAGTTCGGCGGGATTTCGAGTACGCCCGTCTGGCCGACATACCCGTCAAATCGGTCGAGCAGAATGGTTAAAACATCGAAAACCTCATTTAAAACGGCGATATCGCCGGTAAACTGAACATAGTCATACAGCATCTGTACCCAGATTAAAGAGTAGCTCGTGTGGAACATATAGCCACCGGAAAGGCGTATATAATCCGCCGTTCGGATAAGGTCGAGACGGGTCAGACGGGCGTCGCCGAAGGTAAAGTAGTTGATTAAACTCTCGATAAAATAGTCGCCGGTGCAGCCCAGATTTTCCTGATGCAGCGGGCTGTCGAGTTCGATGGTCTGGCGGCAGATCTGCAGCGTCCATTTCCCGACTTCATAGATCTTATTCAACGTCTCGTCCGAGCAGGAAAAACTACCTTCCTGCGCCACGGGATAATGGGTAAACGCCAATGAAGCGTCGTTTATAACCACATCGCTTTGACTGTGATTGTTGATGGTGACCGTATAACCCCCGATGCTGTACATGCGCAGGGAACGGTGAGATGTAAAGCTGTTTGACTTGATAGAATCTTTTGAGCGGTAATGGCGGCCGTTTTCAAAAGTTTGTATCATGACTTCATATGCGCCGTCAGCAAGGATTTCCAGCATCGGATAGCCCGAATAGATTTTATCAAACTCGACAGAAAAGACCTTTTCCTCACCTGGTTTTACGACGACAGGTGAAAAGTCAATCGGCTTGACAGTTGTTTCTGCCGGCATGGGAATCGGCGATTTTTTCAGATTCCAGACCGATTCAATCGCTTCCGCTTTATGCCAGTCGTGCGGAGATAACATATAGTCGGTCTCGGCGGCATTGATAAATTGCGGCTCCAACCGCGCCGACCAGCTGCCATCCGTCATGAAAACTTGATCGGTGCCGTCTTCAAAAGTGACTTTGCAGGACAAAATAAACCCGCCTCTGCCGCAGGAGGTGTCGGCCTGTACTTCGGGGGACAGTTGAACGCGCGCATAAAAATTCAATGTGTTGCAGTTCAAATCCGACGAATAAAAATTATAATATTGTATGGGCATTTTTAATGTGCTTCCGTAATCGCCGCCCGAACAGACCGGCCCCATACCGACAAATTCATTGTTCATCCACAGCCAAAATTTCGTATCACCAAACACTTCGATTTCGGCTTTGACCGCTTTTTTGTTCAGTTGATAGGTTTTTTCAAATCCGGCGACGCAGAAATGATACCCGGTCTTGTCCGCGAATTGGGTACAGAATGTCTCTTGATATTCGGGATAAAGGGCTTTGTCAAGCCAAATCCATTTTGCGCTTTCCAACATCGTTATCTCCTGCTCAATTCCTCATAGACCTCGTTGTAATAAAGGGCGTTTTCGACCGGGGTATTCGCCGGAATGTGGTTGCCCACGGCCATAAAAAAGCCCGGGCAGTTTTTCCCGATATCCATACAGCGCTTGACCTCGTTTCGGATATCCTCTTTGCTACCCAACAGTAAAATGCGGGTGTCGGCGTTGCCGATAAAGGCGTGGGTTTTGCCGTATTTTTCGGCGATATACTTCATGTCGGTAGTCGGCTCCAGCACGAATCCGTGGACGCCGCAGCCCGCGATATCGTCGATAAATTCGGTGTAGCTGCCGTCTGAGGTATACATGATCTTTTTGCCGCTCTCGATCAAAGGCGAAAACATCTTTTTGTAATTCGGGAACATATATTTCCGATACCAGTCGGGGTGCAGAAACGCGCCTTCGGTCCAGACGATGTCGTCGTGAATCATCACGACCGGCGCGTCCGATTCGGCCAGCGCATCGAAAAACTGCTTGACCCAAACGCAGTAACGAGTTGTGAATTCACCGAATTTGCGAGGATCGAGACCCGCCGCGGACAGCAGCGTGTCCCAGCCGAGCATCGCGATCAGCCCCGACATGCAGGTGACATAGATGCCGGTCATATTGACCAGATCGGTATAATCACCGCACATTTTGGCGTATTGCTTGTTAAAATTTCCGATCCATTCGCGCTTGTCGATGGTTCCGTAGGCCTCCATCGGGTCGAACTTGAACACGTCCTCGGGGTCGGAGAACAGGGAAGTGAGTTTGTCGTCGTAGTCCACGCCGCCGGCGGCATAGACGGCGTGTCCCATTTTGGTTCTTTTATCGCCGAAAATATCCTCGCCGATTAAAATATTCCAGAAAAAATCATAATTCCACGCCTTGATAAAAGTTTGGCTCGCCCGGTTTTTCAATTCATCCGGGCTGTCGGAGCTGACATCAAGTCCGGTCACGGCCTTGATCAGATCCCAATGCCCGTGGGCGGAATATTCGGTGCGCGGTACGCGTGCCGGCATCTCCAGATTGATTGCGGCCATCCCGTCGGCAAGTGACATAGTCGTCATCCTTTCAAAAGAGCGTTTTATGACAGGGGGTTTATTACTGAATCACGCCGTATATCTTGATTGGCGAGAGATCCGCGCTGATTTTGATTTTGTTCTCTCCGAGGGTTTCGATTTTAACGGGCTGCTTTTCATCGCCTGTTTCGGGACTTAACAGATACGCGGTTTTCCAAATCGGGCAGGCGGTTTTTGAGAAATCAAGAATGTATTCGACATGGTGATCGGTGATATTTGATTGGATACTTTCAAGGATTTTTTCATTCATCATGGCGTTTTTCAGTTCTGAACTCGGAACGGCTTCCAACGCACGGTTCAACAGATGTAAAATCAAATTTCCCTGATGCTGGCGAACCCTGAGCGCCCAACGCGGATCGCCGCAAAACTGTGTGATGACGGGATTGATGAGACCTGTTTTGATCAGGTGCGGCAGCATTGTTTCTGCTTTGTCTTCCGCGATGATCAGATTTTGATACCCGGCGGTCAAAAGTTCGTCCGAAAGCGGCATTTCGCGTATGAAACCGTTCTCGTCATGCGTGCCGAACGGCAGACGGACAACGGCTTTTCCGCCTAAACGAAGAAATTCGCAGATGGCTTGATACTGCGCGTTCGAGACGCAGCCGACGCCGTCGAGAATCAACGGGGTGTCCTCCGACAGAAGGGTTTTCGTCTCGGTCAGCTCGTTGGCGCGCACAAAACGGTAACCGATGTTGTGTTCCACACAGGCGCGCGACCATTCGGAGATCTTGGTCCAGTGTTCCTCGCCGTTTTCGTCCCTGAAGCCGTTTTCGCGGCAAAGGATGTTACTTGCGATGCGCAGTTCGGGAATATCGCCGCCGAGGTCGAGTTCGCTGTGTTTTTGTTCCCAGATATTATAAGGTCGGATCAGATCATGTGTCGCAGCCGGTTCGTCGGGTTCTCTTTCCAGACGTCCGAACAGGGTGCTGCTCCAGTTGGCGACGCCCCAAAACCGGGATAATGCCCAACCCAAATAGGCACCCGGCTCAAAGATGAAATAGCTCAGAGCGATTGCGGGCGCATGTCCCATCTTCTCGGCGATATCTTTTTGCTGAAGGGCTTCGGCGTCCATCCGAACCCAGTTGACCGTTCCCGCGCCGGTGCCGCAGTTTTCCAGCATGACCAGATCGAGGTCACCGGAAATCCGCTCAAGGTTGAGGCCGATGGCGTTTAATCGGATCGGTCCGGTGCTGGAACAGCAGGTCATCAGCGGGATATCGCCGAGGGTTTCTTTCATCACTTTCAGGTGTTCGACCGGCGTATCCGCTTTAAATCGAATCCAGTCCCTGAAAACGGGGTTATCGTAATTGCCCCAAAGGGATGGGTGGGCGTCGGTATTGCCCCAGAAGGATTGATCCGAAAGCGGCGGGAGGTCGTGTCCGTAGGTTTTTCTGAATTTTTCGCGGCAGTATTCGCATCCGCAGGTCGCAAGAAAGGCGTAATCGCACATGTTGTCAATCATAATGCCGTCCATCGGGACGTCTTCGATCAGGCGTTTGAGATATCTGCGGTTCATCTCGATGAAATCGGGATTGTTGTGGCAGAAAATCTCTCCTTGATAGATATCGGTATAGCCGCGTGAACCGTCGCGGAGGTCCACTTCGCAGAGATCGCGGTAGAAAAAGCCCTCGTACTGCGCGAATGCGGCGGCTCTTTCATCCGGCGGCAGCAGGACATGATGCCTTTGAGCGGCGTGCAATTTATAAAATTCCGCTTTTGTGCGCGGGCGTTCGACGACATTGCAGGAGTAATGGCCCATATATCGGATGCCGTTTTGGTGAAGTTCTTCGCAGACGTCGTGATAATATCCGTGCAGGGAATCAAAATAGTTGGAAAAGTCGAAACGGTTGTGAAAGCCGAAATTGACCGCCGTATCAATGCCGGACTCGGCGAATTCCGCCGCCCGCCGTTTGATTTTTTCAATCACTTTGGTCTGCGGCCAATGCAGATCCTCCAGCGTGCACCACCAGCTGGCCATTCTTTTCGGTCTGATACCACGATATTCTCTGTTCGGCACGGGCGGTTCAACTCCTTTTTGCGGTTTTCAATATGATGTTTAAGACAGTGCGAAGCGTAATTAAATTTAAGGAAACATTTTTTGATACAGCGCCGAGCCGCTTTTTGTCCGAAAAACATTGTGAAAAGCGGCTTCCCGTGCGGATTTATTCATGTCGTCTTCGTAAAAATTCACAAGAAAATCCGCTTCGACGAGGATTTGATAATCCAAGCCGTTGATGGCGGAATAGGTGTGGTGGTGTCCCACCAGATAACAGACGCGCTCAATGACCGAGGTGTCATAGTTCAGGCGTTCCAGCAGTTCTTTCGCAACGGCGGGGCCTTCGGTTTCCTGCTGTTTTCCGTTACAGCTGCCGTATTTTTGTTCGCACAATTTGATGCCGATATCATGAACGACGGCGGCGGTTTCAAGAGTGAACAGGGTATGCGCATCTAAATTTTCAAGAGCGCCGATCAGCTTTGCAAAGCTGTGTACTTTGATAAAATGCTGAATGCGTTTCGGATCGCCTGCGTAATAACCGATCATCTCCGAAATCAATCTGTTTGTGTTTTCCATAACCGATCTCCTATAGTGTATCCCGTTTTGTCTTTTTGATGGGATTATCGTACATATTGTTTGTTCGAAAAACCTACGGACGCCCGTCCACAATCAGGCCGTCGGCGCATACGAATTGGTTGGAAAAAGGATATTCATGCTTGTGCGTCGGCATGATCGGCGTGCGTTTGAACCGGTCGAGTTGTTTGTCCGGTTCCCAAAATGCAATCACTTTTTCCCGGAATTCCGTTAACAAGTCCTCATGCGCTTTGCTTCGGCTTAAATTTTCATTTTCGTCCGGGTCTTTTTCCAGATCGTAAAGTTCCTGTTCGCCGTCCAGATAATAGCAATATTTCCATTTTCCTGTACGGAGCATGCATCCGGCGTGTTCCGGCCGGTCGATGACAACGCTCTCGCTGAAGATTTCTTCCCGCTCGGGGGTCTGTCCGTCCGAGAGATAGCCGGACAAATCGATTCCGTCACAGCTTTCGGGGATTTTGATTCCGGCGAAAGAACAGATTGTCGGCATCAGGTCTACGAGACCGGTCAAAAATTCGCTCTTCCGAGCGCCTGTAAACCGCTGCGGTGCGCGGAAGATCAGCGGCACTTTCGCGGACTGCTCGAAGAACACCGTCTTTTGCCAGAATCCCTTTTGATAGGCCATCTCGCCGTGATCGGACGCATAGATGACGATGGTATCCTCACCAAGCCCCAGATAATCCAAAACTTCGACAATGCGCCCGACCGCGTCGTCGACCCATTCCACGCAGCCGCAGTACGCTGCAAGCGTTTGAAGATGCAGTTCTTCATCCTTGCCGTAATGCTCCCAGACACCGTTGACTTCGGCTGCTTCCCGCACGAAAGGCGTTGCCTTTTCACGCACATAGTCGCAGGTTTGCTTCGGCAGCGAAACCCGATCCCGGTAACGGTCGTAATACTTCCGGGGCGGATTGATGGGGAAATGGGGTTTATCAAAGCCCACATACAGAAAAAACGGATTTTGGCAGTCGGTTCCTTTGTAGAGTTGAAGCCATCGGGCGGCCTCCGACACGCAGATTTCGGTCTGGGTCAATGCCGGCGGAATCCCACTCGGTCCCGATTCGGCCACGATATCGCCCAATCCGGTCTCTCCTTTTTCGGGGGTTCGCGCAGGGTCGGGCTGATGCGCCTGTCCCCACAAATCCCCGTAAGGCCGCTGGGAAAATCCCTGATACTGCTCGCCGTTGACATGGGTTTTGCCGATCGCACAGGTTTTATATCCGTGTTCGGTCAGGACACGCGCAATCGTCTGTGACTGGTGCGGTATAATATGCCTGTTTTCATACAGCCCGATGTTTTTGGAATATAAGCCGGTCATCATGGACGCTCTGCTGGGCACGCAGAGCGGATTTTGACAGTAGGTTTGATCAAAAAGAACCCCTTCGGCGGCCAATTTGTCCAGATTTGGGGTGGAGATCAGCGGATGACCCTGACACCCCAGATAGGCGGGATTGTGCTGATCCGAAAAGAGAAAAAGAAAATTGGGCTTTTTCATGGTGTGGGGTCCTTTCAAACAATTCATTTGGAAAGCGGCTTCAAGCACGGGTTATGAATTTCGGATTTATAAAAATAACCGTTTACCGAATTATTTATTGTGTTTTATTATAGTAAAACGGCTTGTTAAAGTCAAGGAATATCACACGGGCGGCAGCGGATTTCGGGCATGGCCGGATTTGTTTTTACAGCTTGAATTTTTTGCATTTCCTGATATACTGAAACTATGATTCGCAGGCATATGAAATAACAGGGAGGATGAGCCGTGATGTCCGATACCAAACAAGCGCGCACTTTTTTGCTAAAACTGATGTATGCGGTGACCATTGCCGTTGCGGGCGGCCTCGGGATCGCAATGCTGGCGGTACCCGGAACGGTGCAATGGATATTCGGCGTTGATTGCCCGAAAGTGATTTCCGGACTGGTCGGCAGTGTGTTTCTGGCGTTCGCGCTGTTATCGGTTCCGGGCTTGAGAGATCCGATGAAGTTTGTGCCTGTTTTATTGATGCAGCTGCTTTATAAGACGGTCTGGCTTTGCTTTGTCGCGCTTCCGCTTCTGATTGCCGGAGAAATTACGGTTGATCTGATACCGGTCATCGCGGTTTTTGCAGCGGTCATCATCGGCGACCTGTTCGCCATCCCGTTTAAAACAATTTTCAGCAGGAGGTCCGCATAATGTCCGATTTGAATCCCAAACGAAAAAATCCTTTGATCCCCATGGGCGCCATTACCGGAAAACCGGATCGGGCGCGCATGGAACAGGTGCTCAGAGATTACAAATCGGTGGGTATCGAGCAATTTTTGATCTATCCGCGCAGCGGATTGGAATATGACTACATGTCGCCGGATTGGATGAACCTATGCCGCAATACGGTTGAAATCGCAGCCGAGTTGGGGATGGATATCTGGCTTTACGACGAATACAACTGGCCGTCCGGCAACTGCCGCGGTCAGGTCACAAAAGGACACGAGGAATTTTACCCGCATGCCTTGGTGTTCGAAAGAACGGAAAGCGGCATCGAAAGCCGTGTCATCCGCAATAAAATCGGCGCGGATATTCTCAATCCGGATGCGGTCGCACGCTTTCTGGCACTGACGCATCAGCGTTATTACGACGAACTGCACCCCTATTTCGGTAATGTAATCAAGGGCATTTTTACTGATGAGCCCAGCTTCGGCTATTTCACGCGCAACAACGACGGAACCTTCTCCGGCTCTTTCGGAGAAGACACCTTTTTGCTTGCCTGGTATGACGACCTTGAGGAGGATTATCACGCGGTTCGCGGCAGCGATTTGAGAACGGACGTCGAGGCACACATGGCGAATCATACACCCGCGCATTTATGGGAGGATTATTACCGGTTGATGGGAAACCGCATGCGTACGGTGTATGTGGGCGGCATGAACAACTGGTGCGTGGCGCACGGCATTCTGCTGACGGGACACCTGATGTGGGAAGATGCGCCAAAAAGCGTTCGGTTTAACGGAGAGACCCTGAAGATGTTATCCGAATTTTCACTGCCCGGTATGGATGAGATTCCGACACGGGTGACACTGGACGGAGACGGTCACGGTATGGAGTTATCTGCGATGTCGCTGGTACAATATGCCGGACAAAACAAACCCGGTCAGCTGGCCGAATTGTTTGCGTTGGGCCCGACCGACATGACGATGAGCACCATGCGGCAGATGATCTGGATTACGGCATGTTTCGGTGTGGATCATTATGTACTGGCGGTGGCGGCGCTCGACCCGAAAGGCAATGTGGAAAAAGGCGTGTATTATTTCCCGACGAGCAAGACACAACCCTGGTTTGAGTATTATCCCATCTTGTCCGAATCGGCGATTCAAGCTGCGGAGACAGCCCGAAAGCTCTATCAGCCGGCGGTGCGGCTGCGTTACCCGGCGACATTATTCATGCGTGCGGCTTACACCGAACGGGAAAATCAAATCGGGAATCTGTATCGGGATTTGCTGGTTGCGCTGGTCAGGCATCAGATTCAATATCTCTATCTGGACGAGGGAGAAAAGACCGATTTGCCGGTTATCGCGCAGGATGAAGGCGGGCTGTTTTTAGAGGGCGAAGAAAAGCGCTTCGAAAACGCCGATGAAATGGCTGAATATGTGAATGCAAAAATTCCCCGGCGATGTGTGGTATATGACGAAAACGGCGCGGAGACGCGTGATGTGCTGACCCGCATCTGGGCCGACGATACGGTGACGCTGGTGGACCTGACAAAGGATAAACCGATGGATCGCCTGCTGACCGTCAAAATGGGCGACCGATACGGCAAAGTCCGGCTGTGCGGACAGGATGTGTTCTGCGGGACGATGGACGATATGGCCGAGTCGAAACCGCATCGGCTTGAAGATGTGAAGATGGGTGCCTTGTCCCTTGCGCTTGAACAGGACAATTTAATGCGCTGTCTGTATACCCGCGCCGATCCCGTGGTCAAGTTGAATATTGCGGAGCGGCTTGAAAATTTGCGTCTGATCGTCCGAAAAGACCCCGACCCGGTAGCGCTCAAGCTGGATGGGAAAACGGTCGTTGCACAAGAGCGGGATATTCGTCTGCCGGATGGATTTACTCAACTTTTCAACGCCACGGAGCCGTTTGCCTTGGAAAAAGGGGAACACACCTTGGAGATTATCAATCAAGCAGTCGATTATCGATTCCTGCCGGGCGTATTTTTGAGCGGCGATTTTTTGAAACGGGAAGACGGATTCCTGTATTCGTTTGACGGTGCGACCCAACTTGGCGAAGTGCCGGGTATAAAGGATTACGTCGGTTCTTTTCGGCTTTGTGCAGAGATAGAGATTCCCGCAGAACAGGGGTTGATTCTCTCGCTTGATACGAAAGGTGCGTGCACGCAGGTATCTCTCGACGGCGAACCGCTGGGAACACGCTGCCGGGTACCGTTCGAATGGGAGATACCCGAACAGTTCACGGGCGGGCGGCACGAGCTGTGTCTGCGCATCACCACGTCGGTTGCGCCCATGTTCGGCGATATGGAACGTTTGGATGAAGAGCAGCCCTATCCGGCCGGATTCAGCATCAAAAGTGGCGCTTATGCACATACAGGTTTGATGAAAACCCCCGTGTGGAAAGTTAAATAACAAACAGAATAAGCGGTATATTTCGATGTCCGGGTTGTCTATGAAACCTTTGTAAACAGCAAAGAAACTCTCGAAATCAGCAAGCACTTTCGGAGATGTGAAACAAATATTTTTAACGATTACAAACCAAAGCCAAAATGACCGTCATCAATATAAATATAAACAGAGTTGCAGTGTTGGCGGCAATTGTAAATATTACGATTTCCGATTTTGGGCTTGATTTATACAAAAATCGGTATGCAAAAAATTCTGAAACATAAAATAAAATTTCACCGAGGATCAAAGCAGTCAAAATCAATAAGCTTCTGAATCCGATAAATAAAATAATAATATAAATAAACTGCGTAATGATATTCACAACAGAAATTTTCCATATCGGGCGCAGTTTAAAAGGGATTGCGATAAGTGTCTCAATTCCGGCGGCAAGCACTATGCGGAGAAATATTGATAAATACAGAAAAGCAAATGGATGTTTCGTATAATGTTCAAATTCAATCGTTATATTATTTTCGGCGGCGTCATATGTAAGCTTATATGCAAATTCTGATTTTCTCGGCGTGGTGCTGATCGCTTCTGATATCTGCAAAATGTTCCCGTCTTTATCAAGCAAAACCGCTTTGATGGTCGGGCTTATCATATAAATCGAAAGATCGGAGTTATTGAAATAAAACCAAGATTTTGATATTTCCATACCCGCGGCTTCTATATTATTATAATGAAAAAACAAACTCATATAACCGTCTTTGTTATAAAGTGCGATCTCGGAATTAGCGGAGATGGTTGTTTCCCGGTTGTTAAACGACGAATATTCTTTATCCTGTGGAGTTAATTTAATTAAAATATCAATATATACGGTATCATCAGGCGCGTTTTGAATGATGCAGCTAAAATAATTATACGGAATAGAGGGGGGTGTTGCTGCGGAAACCGGAATTGCGGTGATGCATAACAAAAAGATGACATAACCGAATAAAAGGACTTTTTTCATCGAGGCAAACCTCCTTTGCAATACATTATCCAAATTATAACACAACGTTTGTAGAACGAGTATTCGCCGCTTTTGTTTTTTCGTCCGGTGGCTTAATAAACTAAACCAGTATATTATAAGCGTTCATCAATAAACCCATAGCCAGAGTCACAGTGTTCGCAACGACTGTATAGATTGCGATTTTCCACTTTGGGATTGATTTATACAGATAAATGTAAGCAACAAATTCCGCAATATAAACGAAAATTTCACCGATAATCAATGCGGTAATATAGGAGATACCACTGCATAAGACAAAGACAATGAGAATCAATTGGGTAACTGAATTCACAACGGGGACTTTCCATAAGGGGCGCATTTTAAAAGGGATTGCGATCAGCGTTTCAATCCCGACAGACAGCGCTAAGCGAATGATGACGAACAGTAAAAATATTAATAATTGATTTGGATACAGCAATTTTAAAAGATTTAAAGAACTCGAAGAACTCTCATCGGATTGAAAAAACTGCAGCGTTGCGATATTTCCGGCGGCATCATATGTTAGTTGATATGCATATGCATCAGTCGTTTCCGGTGCAGTGCTGATTGCCTCTGAAATTTGCAATATATTCCCGTTTTCATCAAGTATCACCGCTTTGATGGTCGGGCTTATCTGATCAATGGAAAGGTCAGAATCCTTTATTTCGAACGACGGAGACAGAATTTTGTTGTCTGCGTATTCGAGGTTCTTATAATGAAAAGTCAAACTCATATATCCGTTTTCATTATATGAAGCTATCGCCGAATCTACGGATTTAATATTACTTTCAGTTTCTTTATAAGTTGCGTCCTGTGGGGTGATTTCGATCAGAATATCAAAATACACAGCATTGTCGGGCGCGTTAAGAACCGTGCAGTAAAAATAATTGGGCAAAGGAGGCGGAGCTGAATTTGCGGAAACTGTCATGGCCGCAACAAATATTAAAAGCGTTGAAAACAAAAATAATAAAGTTTTTTTCAAAACAATAACCTCCTTTGCTGCAACCATCCAAATTATAGCACGGCATTCGTTTAAAAACAATGTTTGATAGAGAGGGATTTTATCGCGGTCGGCTTTGCCTCCCTTGGAGGGGCAAAAAACAGTCCACAGGACTGTTTTTACCTGGACGCCCCTGGTTCGAATCCCTTTCTTAAATTAAAACGGGCACCCCATGACGGGGTGCCTGTTTTAATGGCGGAGAGAGAGGGATTCGAACCCTCGATGGGGTATTAACCCATACACGATTTCCAGTCGTGCGCCTTAGACCAGCTCAGCCATCTCTCCGCATCACTGTGTCCAATTCGAAATCCTATTCAGGTGTTCCGGGTTGGGGCGCTCGAACATACTATCATAAAATGACCCGTCTGTCAAGAAAAAATCAGACAAATTTCTCGCCGTTTTTCATACGGACTTCCATGCGCGTGATGCGAACTTCGGCTTCGGGTGCGCACTGTTCGCGAAACGCGTCGGTCAACAGCATCGGGTTGACGTTTTCGGTCACACCGGTCGGCAGGATGGCTTCAAATTCGCATTTCCCGTTATCTCCGGAAATTTCGCCGATTTTCACCAACGGCTTCAAATCAAGTTCTTTACTGCCGGATTTGGTCTTTTTAGTCACCGTCACCGTTTCCGCATTCCAAAACTGTTCGAATTTCGGTTTCGCTTCGGGGCAGGTAAATGAAATCCGATAGGTCGCCTCCGCGATGAGTTTCGGGTCGTTTACAACCGGCGTACTGTTTATCATATGCAGTTCGCGCGGCAAAAACCGATTCAGCTTTTCCACGGTCTCTTCGCAGTTGATCTCATTTTCTGTGGTAATATCCATGCTCTCGCATTCGCTCTCGATGCCGAGTGACAAGGGTAGGGCAAACGTCAGCAGCGGGCGCGGATTGAATCCCTGCGAATAAACCATCGGCACCTCGGCATAACGCAGTGCGCGCATCATGGTGCGGTTGACGTCGAGGTGGGAGATAAAACGCAAAACGCCTTTTTTTACGAACCAAAAACGGTATTTCATACGCTTTTCTCACCTCCGCAGACCCCATAGACCGAGGCGCCGCAGCCGACGCATTTTGCACGGCAGTTCGGTGTGGTGACGCCTTCGAGCGCCCGTTTGTATTCACGCAGGAAATGCGCTTTGGTCACGCCGATATCAAGGTGTTCCCACGGCAAAATTTCGTTTTCACCCATGGTGCGCGTGGCAAAAAAGTCCATATCGATGCCGCAGGTCTTGAACGCGTCAAGCCACAGATCATATTTGAACCACTCGTTCCAGCCGTCGAGGCGGCATCCGCTTTTGAAAGCCGTTTCAATGACGTTCGAAAGCGACCGGTTTCCGCGTGCGAAAACCGCTTCGAGGCGGCTGGTCTGCATATCGTGATAGTTATATGTGATCTTGCGGCTTCTGATTGAAGAGGCAAGCAGTTTTTGTTTTCTCACAATCTCTTCTTCGCTGTCCTGACCGACCCACTGGAACGGGGTGAACGGTTTCGGGATAAAAGTCGAGACGCCGATGCTGACGTTTACGCCGCGGCCTTTCTGTTTACCCGCGCTTTGATAATACAGATCGACCGCGCGCTGTGCCATGTCGGCAATCGCAACAATATCCTCGTCGGTTTCGGTCGGCAGCCCGAGCATAAAATACAGTTTCAGCGACGTATAGCCGCTGCTGAAAACGATTTTGCAGGTCCGTATGAATTCCTCTTCGGTGACCTGCTTGTTGATAACGTCGCGAAGGCGCTGGCTGCCGGCTTCCGGGGCAAAGGTCAAGCCGCTTTTGCGCACCGCAGAGACCTTATCCAACACTTCGGACGAGAAATTATCGACCCGCAGCGACGGCAGTGAGAGGTTGATTTTCTTTTGGTCGGTTTCGGCTGTGAGATTTTCGAGCAGCGGCACGATTTCGGTATAATCACTGGTTGAGAGCGACGAAAGCGCCATTTCCTCATAACCCGAAACGGTGCATTCGTCGAGCAGAATGTCTTGTACGGTATCCGCTTTCCGTTCGCGCACCGGGCGGTAAATATAACCCGCCTGACAGAATCGGCAGCCGCGGATGCACCCGCGAAAGAGTTCCGTCGCGGCTCGGGACTGGACGACCTCGATATAGGGAACCGGTCCGGGCGGCGGCGCATACATCGTATCAAGGTCTTTGACAATACGCTTTTTTACGGTTTTCGGCGCGCCGTTTTTGGGTGTGACCGATTGAACCGTGCCGTCATGATTGTAAACTATATCATAAAACGACGGGACATAGACGCCCTCGATTTTGACGGCTTCCCGCAGCAGTTTTTCTTTATCCCAACCCTCGGCTTTGGCCTGCTTGCAGACGTTCATGACCTCTGGCAGCGTTTCTTCGCCGTCTCCGAATACGGCCAGATCGATGAAATCTGCGATCGGCTCCATGTTGCAGACGCAGGGGCCGCCGGTGATCACCAGCGGGAAGGCGTCTTTGCGGTCTTTTGCGCGCAGCGGCAAGCCTCCGAGATCAATGATATTCAGAATATTGGTATAGGATAATTCATATTGAAGCGTAAACCCGATCACATCGAATTCGGAAAGCGGGTCTCCGCTCTCGAGTCCGTAAAGCGGGAACTCGTGATCGCGCAGTACTTTCTCCATATCCGGCCAGGGCGCATAGGCTCGTTCACACCAAATTTCGGGGTCGTTATTGAGCAGGCCGTATAAAATCTTCTGGCCCAAATAGGACATGCCGATGTCGTAGATATCGGGAAAGCAGAAGCAAAAACGGAGTTTAACGTCCGCTTTGTTTTTGATGACACAGCCGGTTTCATGTCCGATATAACGCCCCGGTTTGGTGACGCCCATTAAATATTTCTCTATTTCAGGATACAAAAATAACCTCTCCAATCACAAAATCGTGACAATGCCCGTATATTATACCTCAAAAGGGCGCAGTCTTCAAGTACGTGACAAGCGGCAGAGGGCTATTACTTGTTCGCGTTGCAAAAAGCAGGTGGGTGTGCTATAATTGCGGAGACGACAATTTGAAGTCGTTTTCGAACAGTGAATTGACTTCGGAGGAGAATATGGCCGACAAAAAATCGGGAACCGATGTTAAGGGAATCGGCGGACTGACCGCGAAAATGAAGGCAAAAAGGGCGGAACAGAGACCGAATAACAAAGAAAAAACTACCGGCTGGGCAAAGTTCTGGAAATTTTGTGCCGGTTTTGTCATGATGCTGATTATCGCGGGCTGTGTATTCGGCGCCGTGATGACCGTCTATGTCATCAAATACGTCGATCCGACCGCAACCATCGACATTTCCGGCTTGAAATATACCACTTTAATGTTGGCGCAGGACCCGGATACCGGCGAATACATCGAAACAGCCAAAGTTTACAGTGACGAAAACCGCATCTGGGTTGATATCGGCGACGTGCCCAAATATGTGCAGCTTGCGGTGGTTGCTTCGGAAGATAAGCGTTTTTATGAACACAACGGTGTCGACTGGATCAGAACAGGCGGCGCGGTGGCAAATTTGGTTTTTCATTTTTGGGGCGGGAAACCGGGCGGTTCTACGATCACGCAGCAGCTGATTAAGAACGTCACGGGAGATAAGGAAGTTACCATCGAGCGTAAGGTTCAAGAGATTATGCGCGCGTTAAACCTCGAAAAAACGGTATCGAAGGACATTATTCTCGAGGCTTATATGAATACGATGTATCTCGGATACAGCTGCAACGGCATTCAGTCAGCCGCTAATTTCTATTTCGGCAAAGATGTCTCCGAATTGACGGTCGCTGAGGCGGCAAGCATCGTTGTCATCACGCGTTATCCGACCGCAAACAACCCGATTCTGCATCCGGAAAAGAATAAGACGGCCTATATGTATGTGCTTAAGGTCATGTACCAACAGGGTTGGCTGACCAAAGACGAATATGAAGAAGCAATCAATCAAGAGCTGGTATTCGTCGGCGAGGCCGGAACGGTTACAACGCAGCAAGTTTATTCCTGGTATGAGGATCAGGTTTATAACGACGTCTTAAGTGACCTGCAGACCGAACTCGGCTATACGGCGACAACGGCAAAATATATGCTGCAAAACGGCGGTCTTCGCATTTACATGGCGGTTGATCTGAATGTCCAGAAAGCGATGGAAGATCAATATTATAACGAGGCAAACTTCATCAAGGAATACCGCGATGAGCAGCCGCAGTCGGCCATGGTCATTATGGACTATAACGGCAGAGTGCTAGGACTTGTGGGCGGCAAGGGAGAAAAAACCGCGAATCTGCTGTGGAGCAGGGCGACCGATTCCACACGCTCACCCGGTTCCGCCATCAAACCGCTGTCTGTCTATGGCCCCGCGATTGAACTCAACCTTATCTACTGGTCGGAAAAGCTGCTTGATGAACCGATCCAGATGTACGACAATTACGGGGAGCCGTACGACTGGCCGAATAATTATTACAGCAGTTTTAAGGGATTGGTGACGCTCGATTATGCGATTCAGCGCTCTACCAACACCGTTGCGGCTCGTGTGCTGCAAATGGTTACGCCGGAGGTCAGCTTTAATTTCCTGTATAATAAACTGCATATGACGTCTCTTGTAAAGTCAACCCGGATTAACGGCGTTACCTTCTCAGACATGAACCTTGCGCCGCTCAGTGTCGGCTCTTTAACCAATGGTGTCACGGTATTGGAGATGGCGGCTGCCTATCAGATTTACGGCGGAGAGGGCGGTCTTTATACCGATCCGTATACCTATACACGTGTTGAAGATGCAAACGGAAATGTGATTTTATCCAATAATCCCACCGCAACCCGGGTGATGACTGAGGAGAGCGCTTTTATCATGAACCGGCTGATGCAGCGGGTTGTTGAAGGGCCGAACGGCACAGGCCGCAAAGCATCACAATTGGGGTATCCGGTGGCTGCTAAAACCGGTACCACTACCGATTACAACGACCGCTGGTTTGTCGGTCTCACACCGTATTACGTCGGTGTCGTCTGGACCGGTTACGATACGAAGCAGGAGATGGACGAAAGTTTGTCCAACCCGTCGCTTGACGCTTGGCTCAAGGTGATGAAAGTGATCCATGAGGGCAAAGAGGATATTGAATTCTTTGATTCGGATCTGGTTGAGCGGCGGCTTTACTGTACGGTCTCCGGACTGATGGCGGGTCCGGACTGTCAGAACACCGCTTACGGCTGGTATAAAAAATCGCAATACATCGAGACCTGCGATGTCTGCGGTAATTGATCAATCCGGGAGCAAGGTGATGAAAAGAGGGCTTGCGTGTCTGCTTGCGGTAATTCTGCTGTTTTTGCTGTGCGCCTGCGGAACCGAACCCGAACAGCTGCTCGGGTCCGATGACACGAATGACGGGAAAACAATCACGGTAGACGCCGACGAGCTCATCATGGCCTATCATTCCGCCTATTCACTCGACCCGTTCGGAGAGATCACCGATCTCAACCGCGAGATCTCTAAACTCTGCTTTGAGCCGCTTTTTGCACTGGACAACAACATGCTGACTTATGCGGTTTTGGCTTCTTCCATTCAAAAAAATTCCGATTTGGAATACCGAATTATATTAGATACCGAGCGTACCTTTTGGGACGGCTCTGCAATCACTGCAAAAGACGTTGTATTCTCATATTTAAAGGCTGTTGCAAGCACCAACTATGCCTATCTGTCTGCCATTATCGCCGATGTTCGGGAAAGCGGAAGCGATGTGATTGTCAAATTGGTTCAGGAAAATGTCAATTTTCCCAATGCGATGACTTTTCCGATCATTAAAAAAGCCAATTACGGCACCCCCACTTCCGAGCGAATTGATTATGTCGGAAGCGGTCTGTATATCCCCTCTTATAACGAAGGGGTCAAGTTGACTTTGAACGCCTTTCATCCGAGGGCCAATACGGCTAAAGTACACACGATTTTATTGAAAACGGTTCCGGACTTCGAGGCAATGAACGATTCTCTTACAGCGGATATTATTAACGCCGGTTACAGTGAGATGGTGGGCGATACGCTGCCTTCTGTCTCCGGTAATGTCTATCAGGTGCCGCTTAATCGGATGGTCTACGTCGGTTTTACCTCGGCAGGTGTCTGTACTGATCCCAACCTGCGGGCGGCGATTTCGTTGGCGATTGACCGCACCCGGGTCAATGCGTTTTTCGGCGGTTATTCAGAGGTCACGCAAACGCCGTTTAACCCCAATTATTCTAAAATCGAAACCGGCTGCACCAATTTGATTCAAAATGTCGAGGCGGCCAAAGCCAAGGCCCAGACGGCGGCTTTTTCGGGGACGCTTCGGCTTGCGGTAAACAAGAATAATGCATCCAAAGTCAGTCTGGCCGGCGAACTGCAGCGGGAACTCGAGGCGGTCGGTATTTCGGTGAAAGTTCTGTCTTTGGATTTTGACGCTTATAAAGATGCGGTGCTCTACGGCGGCTGCGATCTGTACATCGGGGAGATCAAGCTCTCATCCGATTATAACTTTTTTGAATTGATGGATTCCCTCACGCCGAAACAGGGGATTTTATGCTCGCAATATCTGTGCGACGCCCGCAGTGCCTTTCTGAGAACCGGCGACTGCACCCGGTTTCTTGCGGCGTTCGATGCGGAACTGCCGTTCATCCCGTTGGTCTATCGGGACGGCGTCGTCGCCTATTCTTCCAATCTCGTCGTGACCCAGTCGGACACCTTTGAAAATGCTTTTTATAATTTGGCATATACACAGGAGATAACGACGGTGAGTCAAAATGCTGAATAGTTTTTACTGCCCCAAAGCTAAGGAGACCGGTATCCAGTTTATGAAAGGTGTCGGCCCTGCAAGAGCTACGCAGTTTTCCAAACTGGGTATTAAAACAGCCGCCGATCTGATCGATTTTTACCCGCGCACGCACATGGATTTTTCCGCCGGCTCGACATTTGAAAACACGGTCAAAGGCGAGGTCTGTTCGGTCAACGCTACGGTGACCGGAAAAGCGATGCGGGTTCCGACGAAAAAAAAGAATATCACACTATATAACGTACGGGTGGTCGACGCTGACGGAGCGGTCGGTCGCTTGATCTTTTTCAATAATCAATATGCCGCCGAAGCGCTCAAAGATGGCAAGGAATATTGCTTTACGGGCAAAATCGATAAATACAGCGGCAGGGTGGAGATGACCTCGCCGAAATATGCGGCTTTGGAAGATAACGAAAATTTAATGGTTCCGGTTTATTCTCAGACAAAGGGATTAAACAGCACTGCCATCGCAAAAGTCGTCAAAGTAGCGCTGGATATGTTTTTGCCGTTGATCGAGGAACCGTTGACCGATGAAATCCGAAAAGAGTACGGGCTTTGCTCTTTGAGTTATGCACTTCGAAACATTCATTTTCCGATTGACTGTCAAGCATATGAGCTTGCCAAGCAGCGGCTGGTTTTCGGAGAACTGCTGACGTTTGATTTGATTATGGAGGCCATGAAAGCGAGTGCGCGGGAAGGGGAAGCGATCAAAATCCCGCGCTGCGATATGCATCCATTCGTCAACGCGCTGCCGTTTAAACTCACAGAGTGCCAAATCAATGCGGTCAAGCAGGCCTTTGAGGACATGGCAAGTGACAAACCGATGAGCCGTCTGCTGCAAGGCGATGTCGGCTCCGGGAAAACCGCTGTTTGCGCCGCGCTGTTGTACCGAACCGCACAAGCGGGTTATCAATCGGCTTTGATGGCGCCTACGGAACTGCTGGCAAATCAACATTACAATACGCTGAACGGTTTATTATCCGGTATTGGTGTTCGCTGCGAATTGCTGACCGGAGCGACCAAGCAAGCCGAACGCAAACGAATATTAGACACATTGGCATTAGGTGAAATTGATATTTTGATAGGCACCCACGCGCTCTTTTCCGACAACGTGATTTATAAAAACCTGGCTTTGGTAGTAGCCGACGAACAGCACCGATTCGGCGTCCGCCAGCGTTCCAAATTGGCTGCAAAGGGCCTATCACCGCACTTCTTCGTCATGTCTGCCACCCCGATTCCGCGCACGCTTGCGCTGATGCTCTACGGCGATCTGGATATTTCAATTTTGGACACGCTGCCCAAAGGCCGCCGAGAGATCAAGACCTACATTTACAAAGACAAAAACCGGATCCGGTTATTCGATTTCATTAAGAAAGAATTTAACGCGGGACGACAAGCCTATATCGTCTGTCCGGCCATCGACGACAACGAATCGGGTAAACTGGCTGCCGCAGTCTATTACGAAAAAGCGATTTTGCCCGAGTTCAAACAATACAAGACCGCGCTTCTGCATGGCCGCATGGCAGCTGCCGAGAAAAACGCGGTGATGGATGATTTTATCGCGGGGAATACGCAACTGTTAGTCTCAACGACGGTAATCGAGGTCGGCATCGATGTGCCGAATGCAACGGTTATGGTCATCGAGGATGCGGATTCATTCGGGTTGGCGCAGATGCACCAGCTGCGCGGCCGAGTCGGCCGTGGTACGCATGAGTCGTATTGCGTGCTGGTCGCACGGGCATGTTCCGACACGGCCTATGAGCGGTTGAATATCATGAAGGACAGCTCCAACGGTTTCGAAATTGCCGACAAGGATTTAAAACTGCGCGGCCCGGGTGATTTTCTTGGCGAAAGGCAGAGCGGTCTTCCGATTTTACGTTTAGCAGGTGGTTTAAGCGACTTTTCCGCTATCGCCGCAGCCAAAAACGCCGCCGTAAAGCTCTCCGAAAATATCCCGCCGATTTTAGAAAAGATGATCGCCGAAATCCGCAATGAGATTGCGGGCGGCGGGTTGAATTAAGTAGAGCAAGGGTTGGTATTCTCGATAACTCGGAGGGTGAATAGCCGTAATATCTGTAGGGGCGACCCCATGTGGTCGCCCGTCTGTATTTAAAAAGAAACGATAAAAACCACCCCGTCATGAACATCCGTATCGTTCATGCCACCCCTCCAAGGGAGGGGAATTTAAGCAGTTAAGTGCGAAGGGTTTTGCGGAGCGCCGGGGTCGTCGCTTCTTACGAGCGGGCGGCCACATGGGGCCGCCCCTACGGTATAGATATTAACGTTTATTTAAAGTAATCTACGCCGGCTCTGAACAGATCAATCGTGGAACCGCCGACATTGCGCAGCAGGTTTTTGCCGCAGCGCTCGTCATGTCCCATTTTCCCGAACACTCTGCCGTCAGGTGAGGTAATGCCCTCGACCGCCGCCATCGAGCCATTGGGGTTGTGGGGCATTTTCATGGTCGGATCGCTGTTTTCGTCGACATAAACTGTGGCGATCTGCCCGTTTTGCGCCAACTGCTCGATCAGCGCGGGATCGGCGACAAACCGACCCTCACCGTGCGAAACCGGAATCGTATAGACCTCACCGGGCGTTGCATATTTCATCCACGGCGACTTGACCGAGACGACTTTGAGGCGCACCGGAATCGACTGGTGGCGTCCGATGGCGTTAAAGGTCAGTGTCGGGCTTTCGGCAGTCATCGGGCGGATGTCGCCGAACGGTACAAGCCCGAGTTTAATCAACGCCTGAAAGCCGTTGCAGATGCCGAGTGCAAGCCCGTCGCGCTTGTAAAGCAGGCCGTTGATTGCTGAGGAAATATCGGGATTATTGAAAAACGCGGTGATGAATTTGCCGCTGCCGTCGGGTTCGTCGCCGCCCGAAAAGCCGCCGGGGATCATCAAAATTTGCGACTTTTCAAGGTGTTTCACCATGTTTTCCACGCTCTCGGCGACATCGGCAGCGCTGCGGTTTTTGATCACAAAGATGTCGGCTTTCGCGCCTGCCTCGTCAAAGCGGCGGGCAACGTCGTATTCGCAGTTGGTGCCGGGGAATACCGGGATAAACACGGTCGGCTGTGCGGTTTTGATTGCGGGTGCAGCGTTACCGCGTTCGGTATAAAGGGTGTATTTGCGGATTTCCGAAGGAGTGTTGACCTTGGTGCGATAGACCGATTCCAGCGGTTTTTCCCAAGCGCTGCGCAATTTACCGATTTCAATATTTCCGTCCGGCGTTTGAATGACGCCGTCGGCGGTCGTAGTGCCGATCAGCAGTTCGTCGAGTTCGCTTTCAGCCTCGACCAAAAATCCGCCGGGCAGGGGATCGAAGAAGAATTTTTGTTCGGGCACACAGGCGAGTTTGACGCCGATGTCGTTGCCGAATCCCATCTTGCAAAGCGCCTCGGCGGCGGAACAGTCGGTCAACGAATAAGCGGAGAGGATCTTCTTTTCGCCGATCAGTTTTTCAACTTTATTAAATGTCTCGGGGATGGACTCGGTCAGGTCGCTTCCGGCTTTCGGGGCGATCAGATACACCGGATGGTTAGCGTCTTTGAACTCGCAGCTGATGACCCGGTCTGCGGTGGTTTCGGAGACCGCGAACGAGATCAATGTCGGCGGGACGTCGATGTTTTCAAAACTGCCGGACATCGAGTCCTTGCCGCCGATGGCGGCGAATCCGAGCAAAACCTGCGCTTTTAAAGCACCCAACAGCGCACAGAACGGCAGCGCCCAGCGCTCCGGGTCTTTGCGCGGCGACGGGAAAAATTCCTGTAATGAGAGCCAGCAGTTTTCTGCATCTGTTTTGAGTGGAGCGCCCGCCGCGACGAGTTTGCCGACCGAGGACACCACCGAAGAAAACGCGCCGAAAAACGGGTTTTGTGCGCAGATGTCGGCGTTAAAACCGTAGGCCATCATCGAGCAGTCGTCGGTCTGTCCGCCGAGTACCGGCAGTAAAGCGACCATCGCTTGTTGGGGCGTGGTGCGGGTCTTGCCGCCGTACGGCATCAACACCGTACCCGCGCCGATGGTCCCGTCAAAACGCTCGCCGAGACCCTTTTGAGACGCGGCGTTCAGTGACGAAATCGCCGCATTGAACTGATCGGGCAGCCCGCCTTTTTTGGGTGCAAAACGGGGCTGTTCGAATTTTTTTACGCGCACGGAAGCGTTTTTGGAAGCGCCGTTGGAGTTGAGAAAATCTCTCGAAAGCGAAGCGACGGCTTGTCCTTTAGAAATCATCGTCATACGTGCGTCATCCGTGACAACCGCTACAAGAGTCGCGTCGAGATTCTCGGCGGCGGCGTATTCGATAAACTTGTCCATATCGGCTTGGGCAACGACTACCGCCATGCGCTCCTGCGATTCGGAGATCGCAAGCTCGGTGGCGTCGAGGCCCTCGTATTTTTTCGGAACCGCGTCGAGGTTGATGTTCAGCCCGTCGGCCAGTTCGCCGATGGCGACCGAAACGCCGCCTGCGCCGAAATCGTTGCAGCGTTTGATCATTGCGGTGACTTTCGGATCGCGGAACAGCCGCTGAATTTTACGCTCCTCGGGCGGGTTGCCTTTTTGCACCTCCGCACCGCAGGTCTGCAGCGATTCGACATTGTGGGCTTTCGATGAACCCGTAGCGCCGCCGCAGCCGTCGCGTCCGGTTTTTCCGCCGAGTAAAATAATCACATCGCCGGATACGGGCGTTTCGCGGCGGACGTTTTTCGCAGGTGCAGCGGCGATAATCGCACCGGTTTCAAGGCGTTTCGCGGCATATCCCGGGTGATAAATTTCCGAGACCATACCCGTTGCAAGGCCGATCTGATTGCCGTAGGAACTGAATCCCGCGGCGGCTTCAAGGCAGATTTTGCGCTGCGGCAGTTTATTGGGCAGCGTCTTTTCAAACGGCGTGTTGGGGTCGGCCGCGCCGGTCACGCGCATCGCCTGATGGCAGTAGGCGCGTCCCGAAAGCGGGTCGCGGATGGCGCCGCCCAAACAGGTCGCGGCACCGCCGAACGGTTCGATTTCGGTCGGGTGGTTATGGGTCTCGTTTTTAAACATCAGCAGCCAATCCTGCGGTTTGCCGTCGATTTTCGGCGTAATTTTCACGCTGCAGGCGTTGATCTCTTCGGAAGCGTCCAATCGGGTCAGTTTGCCGATCTTTTTTAAATATTTCGGAACGATCGTGGCGATGTCCATCAAGGTGATCGGGCGGGTTTTGGCCTTTTCGCCGTAGACGGTTTCGCGCATTTTTAAATATTGCTCAAACGCGGATTTGACTTCTTCATCCTCGATTTTGATGTCGTTTAATACCGTTAAAAACGTCGTATGGCGGCAGTGGTCGGACCAGTAGGTGTCGATGATCCGGATCTCGGTGATAGTCGGGTCGCGTTTTTCTTCCGACGAAAAATACTTTTGGCAGAATGCGATATCGTCAAAATCCATGGCCAGTCCGAGCTTTTTGCGCAGCGTTTCCAGCCCGGCTTGATTCAATTTGCAGAAGCCGGTCAGCGTTTCGGGCGGAGCAGGGGTGTCGAATTTTTCATCGAGCGTTTTGAACGGGTCGAGTGAGACCGCGCAGCTGTCCACCGGGTTAATCAGATAGTTTTGGATGGCCGTCTTATCGGCGTCGGAAAGCAAACCCGAAAAGATATAAATTTTCGCGCATTTCACTTTCGGGCGGAGGCCTTTGGTGATCAGCTGCACGCACTGTTCGCAGGAGTCGGCGCGCTGGTCGAACTGCCCGGGCAGATAGGCGACCGCAAGCACAAAATCGCCGTCGGTGAAATTGAGCTTGTCCGAAATGTCGTCGACAGCCGGTTCTCCGAACACCTTGGTGCGAACGGTTTCAAGCAGCGTTTCTTCAATGCCCTCAATATCGTAGCGGTTGACAATTCGAACCGTCTCGATGGTACGCAGAGACAATTCGTTTGCCAAATCGGCGTGCAGCCGCTCACAATCGGCGCGAAAACCGGGTTTCTTTTCGGTGTAGCTTCTGAAAACAGACATAATAATGGCCATCCTTTTTATAAAATTACCGTTCCGATACAGGTTTCGCCCTCGCTTACAGTAACAAACACGGGTAAAATCTGTTTTCGGAGGTCGTTTTTACTCTCAACCACAACGGGGGTATAATTTTCGGCTCTGCCGAAGTATTTGTTGTTTTTTACGGTTTCGAACAGCACCGAAAAGGTTTGTCCGATTTGTGAAGCGGCAAAATCGGCAGCCAGTTTGTCTCCGATTTCGGCCATATAAGTCGCACGCTGCTTTTTAATATCCGGCGCTATCTGCGGCATCTTTGCGGCGGGTGTACCGGGTCTTGCGGAATAGGCAAAGACGTGCAGCCTGGAAAAGCCGACCTTCTGCACAAAATGAATGCTCTCGGAAAATTCCTCGTCCGTTTCGCCGGGAAATCCGACCATGATATCGGTCGTAAACGAGGGGTTTTGAAACAACGTCTTAAGCTTTCGGGTGAGCTGATAATATTGCTCGGTCGTGTAATGGCGGTTCATGCGCGTAAGCACCGTGTCGCTGCCGCTTTGAAGCGACAGATGAAACTGCGGGCAGAACTGCGGAATATCCGCAAGCGTCTGTAAAAAATCGTCGCGCATCAAGTCAGCCTCGACCGAGCCCAGTCGGATCCGTTCGGTTCCGGCCTTGGCCGTTTCTTTTACGGCGTCGGCAAGCGTGCAGTCCAGATCCTGTCCGTAAGCCGCGAGATTGATTCCGGTCAAAACAATTTCCCGGTGTCCCGCAGCGATAAGATTTTTCACATGTTCGCTGATTTCATCAAGAGGCATCGAGCGGACCCGTCCGCGGGCATAGGGAATGATGCAGTAGGAGCAAAACCGATCGCATCCGTCCTCGATTTTTAAAAATGCACGGGTTTTATGCTCAAAACAGACAGGGGAGAGCGCTTCAAAAGCATCGTTCGGGAGATGCGGATTGATTTGAACGATTTTCTTTTTATCCTTTAAAAAGCGTTCGACAAGCACCGGAATCTCTTTGCGTCCCTTGGAACCGACAATGATGTCGGCGTCATAGGAAGCGGAGTTTTCTGCCACCTGCGGCATGCACCCGCATAATACAATGACGGCATTCGGATAAGTTCTGCGCATTTTGGAAAGCGCCTGACGGCTCTTATGCTCGCTTTCCATGGTGACGGCGCAGGAATTCACGATGCAGACGTCGGGTGTTGTTTTAGAATGCTGTGATAAAACCAAATGGCCGCCACGAGAGAATAGCTCCCCGACGGCCTGACTTTCACTCTGATTCACTTTACAGCCCAAAGTGGCAATTAAAATATTCATTGGTTTTTGTCACCGTCCTCCGGTTTAATCGGTGGCTTCTTCGTTCTCCTTTTGCCGATCTTTTCAAGTAGTGAATCGGATTTCGGCAACGGTTTCCACAGCGAGATATAACCGTTGTCCTGTAGATTTTTGATGATGACAATCGAGATCGGAAACACGAAAAATCCGATACCGCCCATGATCTTGGCGCCGATATACATTGCCATCAGCGTGACGATCGGGTGGACTTCGATGGACTGTCCGACCAGTTTGGGTTCAATGATTTGGCGTATAATTAAAATCACAAAGTAAAGAATCATCAGACCGAGTGCGAAAAGATATCGTCCGTTGATCAGTGAAATTACCGCCCACGGCCAGAGTATAAAGCCGGTGCCGAAGACGGGCAGAATATCGATAAATGCGGTGATTGCAGCGATGGCGATAGCATATGGTTCCCCGAGAATCGTCAATCCTATAGTCAGTTCGGTAAACGTAATCAGAATAATCAGCAGATAGGCGCGAAACAGCTTGCCCAGAGAGGTCTTCATCGATGTGTTGAGACCCGGTATGATCTGCTTGATCCGATCCGGCAGCTGCAGTTTGATAAAGTCGGTAACTCTTCCGTAATCACCGCTGAAAATAAATGAGGCAATAATGGTAATTACAGTTCCGAGGGAAATACCCGGTGCAGCACCGACCGCACTGGTGACAAATTTAGTCAGGGTAGAACCAAATCCCGAGACAAAACTGACAACCAGAGAATTGGCTGAGGATTGAAATTTCTCGGGGATTTTTGCGATCAGGTTGGAGAAGGTGAGTGTGATTTGACTGACCAAATCACCTTCGATGACCCGGTCGGTGATAAATTTTGCGATTTGTTTGTAGATCTCATATCCAAGCAGAGTCGTAATCGCCGCAAAGATAATCAGCACCAGCAACGTCACAATCGCAGAACCGAGTTTCAACGGTATTTTGACCAGTTTCAACAGTTTCTTTGCGAAAAAATTGGCGATCGAAGCCAACGAAAAGCCGATCAGAAACGGCAGAATCCATGGGAGGACATATTTGAACAGCACAAAGAGCATACCGATCACAACCGTCCAGAACAGACAGGTGAGAATAAAACTCTTTTTGCGTTCGTCGGTGAGACTCACCCAAATACCTCCTTTACCGTATATTGGTTTTAGATCTCACAGATTTCGTCGAGGCAATATTTCCAAAGAACCGGCGGTTCACGGTCGATCCATTGGCCGTTGGTGAAATCGGGAATCGGAACCTGGTGACCGCCCATGGCGATGGAATCCTCGGAAAGGCAGGTGATGGCCATCCAAGCTGCCATATCGTATATATCAATCGGGGTGTTGGTGCCGTTTTGAATGGATTCGACGAAGGCGCGCAGCACGAGATAATCCATGCCGCCGTGACCGGCTTTCTCGACGCCTCGTTCGTGGTACCAGTTCCAAAGCGGGTGACGGTAACGGCCGTAATAATCCTCGATGCTCTCCCATTTATGATCCCAGCCTTCTTTGGGGCTGATTCCATCGAAGAAGACGCCGTTTTTGTCTTCCATCCAAATGCCCTTGGTGCCCTGCAGGCGATTTCCCCGGGAATACGGGCGGGGCAGTGAGGTGTCATGCGTCAATACAATCGTCTCGCCGTGTGCGCATTTGATGACGGTGGTCACGACGTCGCCCAATGCAAAAGTATATTCGGCGTTTTCAAAATCATTTCCGCGATTTTTCTTAATCCATTCATTGATGCCGCGGGATTTGGAAGCAAAGGCGGCCAGCGAGACCATGCGGTTGCCGCGGTTGATTGAAAGCCATTTGGCGATCGGGCCGAGTTCATGGGTCGGATAGACCTCGCCGTTGCGGTTTTTGTAGTTGTTCAGGCGGTAGTGGCGCTGTTCATGTCCGAGCGCAACTTGTTCGCGCAAATCATGCTGATAACCGCCCTCGGCATGAATGAGCTCCCCGAACAGCCCCTTTTTTACCATATTCAAAACGGTCATCTCGGTCTCCCCGTAACAGCAGTTTTCGAGCAGCATGACCGGCACTTTGGTCTCTTCATAGGTTTTCACCAGATCCCAGCACTGCTGGATGGAATAAGCGCCGCCGACTTCGGTTGCAATGGGCTTTCCGGCTTTCATGGCGTCTAAACAAACAGGGATATGCGATTCCCAGTTGGACGGGGTGATGACCGCATCCACTTCGGGCAGTGCAAGCAGATCGCGATAATCCGTAAAGCCCTTAGGCGTATTGCCGCGTTTGGTAATAACATGGTTTTTGGCTTCTTCAACGCGGTCCATATATCTGTCGGAAAGGGCGACGATATTGATATCGGGCATGGTGTCGAGCATCAGGTCCATCAAACCGAGACCTCTGTGACCCAGACCTGCAAAAGCAATATTAAGAGATTTCTTGACTGATTCGGGCATAAATAAACACCTCAAAAACAATATGGCGAAACGCACGTTTCACCTGCGTTTATCTTACCAAAGCCTACCGCTATTGTCAAGGTGAAACGAAGTGTAAAACCAAAAGAAAAACGTAAAGAGATAGACACGTGACAGCGCAGGGGAAAGGTAAGTATGTAGGGCGTGACGACTCCGGCACGCCGCATGGATTCCCACAGGTCTGGATTGCCGCGGGGCAAAGGCCCCTCGCAATGACGGAAAGCATTTTAATGCGGAGCGACGAGGGCGTCGCTCCGTACGGGATAATTGCTTGTCGAAACCGAGTAAAATCTTTGACAACTGAGGTTGGAAATGGTATTATGAAGCGGTCACGGTTGTATAATAGTGGGTAAGTAAAAACGACGGATAAAAAGAGAGATAAAAATCGCAAAGAGAAGGGAGCGGTTCAGATCACACGCAAGGATACAAAGCAGAGCTTTTTAAGCGGCGCTTTCACGCTTGTGATTGCCACTGTAATCGTCAAGATCATCGGTGCGATCTATAAAATTCCGCTTTATAATATTCTGACGCCGCAGGGGACGGCGTATTTTTCAACGGCTTATAATGTCTACCTGCCGATCTATGTCCTGGCGACTGCGGGTCTTCCCGCTGCCGTTGCCCGAATGGTCTCGGCGCAGTATTCGACCGGCAATTACAAAAACATCCGGCGGATTTTAAAAATTGCATTGGCGTTTTTCCTGTGTACAGGTTTTGTCGGCATGCTCGTTATGTTTTTCTTCACCGACATGATGTCCGGCCTTTCCGGTGCGCTGACTTCGCTTTCAGCAAAGATCGCAGAGAATACCGGCTGGACGCCGACAACGGTGGAACTGTTCTCACCGAATGCCGTTTATGCCATTCGGGCACTGTCACCGACGCTGCTTTTCGTCTGCTTAATGTCGGCTTTCCGGGGATACTACGAGGGTTTGCGGGATATGCACCCGACGGCTTATTCCCAAGTCATAGAGACTGTCTGTAAACTCGGATTCGGCCTGTTTTTGGCCAACGCACCTATCAAACACGGGATCGCCGCTTTCGAGGCGGGTCTTCCGGTCTACGGGCAGGTTTGTGAAACGCTGCAGCAGGCCAAGGAGGCCTGCCTGCCTTATGCCGCCGCCGGCGGCATCGCCGGCGTTACCATCGGCGCTTTCATCGGGCTGTGTTATCTGGTATTGCATTATAAATTAAAGAGTGACGGAATAACGGCACAGCAGTTGGAAGATTCCCCGAACGCCGACAGCAATAAACGGATGCTGCGTGCATTGCTCAAAATCGCAATTCCGATCGGTGTCGGCGCCATTGCGCTCAATCTCTCGGGTCTGATCGACAATATCACCATCAATGCCCGCATGACCTCGCTGATTCAAAAGTTCCCCGACTATTTTCAAAACATGTATGCCGCCGTGATTAATAATCCCGACGTAGGTGCCGGAACGCTTGACAAACTGCCCAATTATCTGTGGGGATTGTACGGATACGGTCTGGTATTTTATAACCTCATTCCGATGATCACCCTCAATTTCGGCATCAGCGCACTGCCTGCGGTCACGCATTACTGGACTGTCGGCGACCATGAAAGGCTACATGAAAACATTGAGCGGGCGATCCGGGTGACGGCGCTGATCGCCTATCCGGGCGCACTGGGACTCGCGGTACTCGCCAAGCCGATTCTGACGATGTTCTATCAGGGCTCGATGGGGACGGCCGGGGTCGCGGTTGCCACACCGCTCTTGCAGATTCTGGCCATTACCTTGATTTTTGCAGCGCTCTGCACACCGCTCGGAAGCATTCTGCAGGGACTTGGCAGACCCGATTTGCAAGTTAAAATCGTGTTCGGCGGCATCGGCATTAAATTGCTGACCAACTTTATCTTAATCGGTATTCCGCAGTTCAACATCAACGGCGCACCGGTCGGCACGTTTATGTGTTACGCGTTCATCTTCTTCTGCGAACTGTGGTATACCTTCAGCATCAGCAAAATTCATCTTAATTTCAAAACCACTTTCTTCAAACCGCTCGCATGCGCAATTTTGTGTGCGGCGGCGGCTTTCGGCGGTTACCGGTTGCTGCATGGCGTTTTATCACTCTCTGTGCTTATTTCGACCGCAATTGCCATGATCGCGGCGGTCGTTGTGTATGTGGTTTCGCTGTTTTTGCTTCGGGCAATCAGCAAAGAGGACGTTTTGTCGCTTCCTAAGGGAAAAAATATCGCAAAAGTACTTGAAAAACATCATCTTATCGGTTAGAATAAAGACGCAGTTCAGAAGGCAAAGTATTCCACTTTGCATGGAGGCATATTTTGGTCAAGTTTGAAGAAAAATCAGATTATACAATTGACGATTTACTTGAGATCATGCGGATTTTACGCAGTCCCGAGGGTTGTCCGTGGGACAGGGAACAGACGCACGCAACCATCAAGAAGAACATGATTGAAGAGGCCTACGAGGCCGTTGAAGCGATCGAACAAAATGACAGCGCGGAATTGTGCGAAGAACTCGGAGATGTACTCTTACAGATCGTTTTTCACGCACAGATGGCTAAAGAGACTGATGAATTCGATTTTGACAAGGTTTGCGACGGGATTTGTAAAAAACTGATTCTGCGCCACCCGCATGTGTTCGGCGAAGTCAAGGCCGACACAGCCGATAAGGTTTTGGATAATTGGGCTGAAATCAAGAAAGTTGAAAAGGGACAAGCTGATACCGCAGATGTCATGAACGCGGTAGCACGTTCGCTGCCCGCATTAATGCGGGGGCAGAAAATTGCCAAAGCGGCGGTGAAAGGCGGCATCTTGGAGTCGGTCGAGACACAGGCGGATACAAGTAAAAAGATCAGTTCGTTGATTTGGGAAGCGGTTCGTCTTGCAGTCACCGAAAAAGTGGATGCCGAAGAGGTCTTTACCGATTTTCTCGACGATTATATCTCTCGGGAGAGAGGAAAAAGTTAAGGCTATTCCCGACGCCCGTTCCGGGTGTTAGCGCCGGGCAGCAAAGGATGGCAAATAACAATCAAAGTCTATTCCCGGCGCTATATGCCGGTGAATATAAAAAATCAATTGGGAGGAAATTTCTATGACAAAGCAGGAACTTATCAATTCCATCGCCGAAAAAACGGGCTTTACCAAAAAGGATTCCGACAAGGCGCTTGAGGCCTTTGTCGAGACAGTGACGGACGCTCTGAAAAAAGGCGATAAGGTTGCGCTGGCAGGTTTCGGTACATTCGAAGTCAGAGCCAGAAAAGCCAGAGTCGGCATCAACCCCCGCACAAAGGAGAAAATCTCGATTCCTGCAGCCAAAACACCGGCTTTCAAAGCGGGAAAAGCGCTTAAGGACGGCGTAAAGTAATTTTTATATGTCGAGGCCGTTCCGCACTTTGAGCGGGACGGCCTTTGTCATGACTTAGGGGATTTTGATACATATACTATGGAAAGGGACATCATATGAGATTAGACAAATATCTGAAAGTCAGCCGGCTGATAAAAAGGCGCACAGTGGCGAATCAGGCCTGTGACGGCGGTCGGATCAACGTCAACGGAAAGCCTGCCAAAGCATCTTACGACGTCAAGATCGGGGATAAAATCAGCATTGAAATCGGTGAACATGCCACGGTTGCAGAAGTTGTTTGCGTCATTGAGAACGCACGCAAAGAACAGGCGCAGGAAATGTTCCGAATCCTTGAGGAGAGATAAAAAGGTAACATTTTTCAGACCTCACCGGCATACCTTTTACAAAACAAAGCGGACCTGTTGTGAAAGGAAGGTTATAAGAATGCCGATGAAATTTGAGGAGCCGGTCCGGCAGCCCAAACCGCACCGTATCGTAATGGACGACCGCCGTTTACTGAGCATCACCGGAGTACTCGACGTGGACAACTTTGACGACGGAAAAATCGAGGCTAAGACCGAGCAAGGCGATATGATTATCGAGGGAAGCGAGCTGCACATCGTGCGTCTGATGGTTGAGAGCGGCGAACTCGTGGTCGAGGGCAACATCGGGGGTATTGCCTATATCAACGAGGTGGGCGAACAGCGCAGCGGGGGATTTTTAGGGCGGCTGTTTAAATGAACCCCATCATTGACTCTGAACCGGCTTATGCGCTGAGCGTGTTTTTGCTGTCCTGTCTGCTCGGTATAATACTCTCCGTTTTTTACGGTTTTTTTAAAATATTACGCATTGCGATCAAATTCAATGCCGTTGCAATTGCTTTTCAAGATTTTTTCTTTTGGTTTTTCAGCGGTACAGCTGTCTTTATGTTTGCGCTTTGGCAAAACGATGGTATCGTCCGGGGCTATGTGCTGATCGGCGTATTGGTCGGCGCTTTGGCATATTATCTGACGATCGGCGCGTTAATCACTCGATCGGCAACTGCGATTATCGGATTTTTTCAGCGTATTTCGGGTAAAATAAAATACAGTGTGCATCAAAGACGCGAAGCATTTGACCGAAAGTGGACGGCGGCGAAAACACGGAGAAAACACGAAAAAGAGCAAGCGCAGCTTAAAAAGGCTGCTGAACGCGAAAAAAGGCCGAAAAATCCGAAAAAACGGCGCAAAAAAAAGGGAAAAACACTTGAATTCGAATCGAGCGGTGTTGTATAATTTACACGGATATTTGTATCCATGGATATTTATATCTAAGGATATTTATATCCATGATTTCTGTGTCCGAAGCGAGGTGAATGGGTTGAAAAGCGGGAATGTTAAAAAGAAAAAAAGAAATAAATTTCTTTGGCGCGGACTTTTTTTAATGGCCGTGGTGTATGTCATTGTTTCCGTGATCAGCTTGCGGCTTCAAATCAATGAGGCTCAACAGAAACTGACGCTTTTAACCCAACAGCTTGAGCAACAGGAACTGCAGAATTCCGAACTTGACGATCTGCTCTCCGCCGATGAACAACAGCAGATTGAACAGACCGCCAGAGATAAACTCGGGCTCGTTTATCCAGACGAGCGGGTTTATATTGATATCTCATAAAATGGGCGAAAGGGATAGCGAAAGGAAAGTAAATCAATGGAACTGGAAGTCGGTGCAATCTACACAGGCAAGGTGACCGGGATTACAAAGTTCGGTGCTTTTATCGAACTCCAACCCGGCACGGTCGGAATGGTACATATCTCCGAAATTGCCAATTCTTATGTCGAGAAAGTGTCTGATTTTCTGACGTTGGGACAGGAGGTCAAGGTTAAATTGATCTCAATCGGCGATGGCAACAAGTTGGGATTGTCGATTAAAAAGGTCGATCCTCCGGCGCCGCCGCCCTCCCGTCCGCAGACGGTAAGGCCGCAAGCGAGACCGCAGGAAAAGAAGGCCGATCTCGATCCGTTCGAGGAAATGATGGCCAAGTTTAAGCAGAGCAGTGAAGAAAAAATTTCGGATCTGCGTAAATCCACTGAATCCCGGCGCGGGAGCGGCGGATACGCGCCGAGGAAAAGGTAGTGCGATGAGAACGATTCCCGCCGGGGAAATTACAAAAGCCGTCAAACGGCTCTATATTCAAGCCAGTACGCAGCTTCCGGCGGATATGGCCGGGAAATTGTTAACCTGTGAAAAAACGGAACAGGGACGGGCTGCGGTCATTTTGCATACGCTGAATCAAAATATCGCCCTTGCGCGGGAAAAGCACATCCCAATTTGTCAGGATACGGGCGCGGTGGTTGTATTCGCCGAAATCGGACAGGATGTACACATCGAGGGGTCGTTTGAACAGGCCGTCAACGACGGAGTCGCCGCGGCATGTAAGGACGGCTTTTTGCGCGCTTCGATGGTCTCCGACCCGATTCGCCGCAAGAATACCGGCGATAACACGCCTGCGATCATACACCTTCGGCTGGTTGAGGGCGATCAGATAAAATTAATGGTGGCACCGAAGGGTTTCGGCAGCGAAAATATGAGCAAAATAAAAATGTTCTCGCCCGCGGCAGACGAGTGGGATATCGCCGATTTTGTTATTCAGGCCGCAGAAGAAGCTGCGCCGAATGCCTGCGCGCCGCTTGTCGTCGGCGTGGGTTTGGGCGGTGATTTCGAACAGTCGGCGCTGTTGGCGAAAAAAGCCCTTTGCCGCAGTATCGATATCCGTAATCCCGATCCCGATTATGCGCTGCTTGAGAATATGATTCTTTCCGGCGTCAACGCGCTCGGCATCGGCCCACAGGGTTTCGGCGGGAGAATTACGGCGCTGGCGGTCAACGTCGAGTATGCGCCCACACACATCGCGGGACTTCCCGTAGCGGTGAATATCGGCTGTCACGTCAACCGGCATGCCGAGGCTATATTGTAAGAAGAAAACCGTCATTTGGCGAAAGGATCATCATGTCTTTAAAAAATATCCAAATTTCAATGCCCTGCCTGTTCGGCACCGAGGGCATTGCGGCCAACGAGATCAAATTTAAACTGGGAATCACCCCGACCTGTGAAAACGGCCGGGTTAGTTTTTGCGGAGAGCTTTCCGACGTCGTGAGAGCGAACATTCTGCTGTCCTGCGTCGAGCGGGTTCAGATTCTGCTCGGTACTTTCAAAGCCTCCACTTTCGACGAACTGTTCTGCGGTGTCAAGGCGCTGCCGCTTGCCGATTTCATCCCCAAAGATGGTGCGTTTCCGGTCAAGGGCTGGTCGCTGAACTCCAAACTCACTAGCATTCCCGACTGTCAGTCGATTGTGAAAAAAGCGGCTGTGGAGTGCCTGAAGCAGCGCTATCAGGTCGCCTGGTTCGAAGAGACCGGCGCAAGCTATCAACTGATGTTTTCAATCATGAACGACACGGCCTCGATCTATCTCGACACTTCGGGGCAGGGCTTGCACAAGCGCGGTTACAGGCAGGAGGGCGGAATCGCCCCCATCAAGGAAACGCTGGCTGCCACGATTGCCGATTGCGCACGGGTCAAGTTTTATCACCGGGTCATCGATCCCTGCTGCGGTTCAGGCACACTGTTGATTGAAGCCGCCCGTAAGGCCCTGAATATCGCCCCCGGTCTCGATCGGCATTTTGTCTGTGAGCGGTGGAATCTGATCCCGCAAAGAGTTTTTCATGAAATTCGAGATAAAGCGCGTTCTGAGATCCGCCAGAGCGACGAATTCGAGTGCTTTGGGTATGATATCGTTCCTGAAGCCGTTGAGCTGACGCTGCACAACGCCGAAAAAGCGGGAGTGGGGAAATACGTCAAAGTCGCACTGCGTTCGATTTCGGCATTTAAACTGCCCGAAGACGAAAAAAAGACCGTGGTTTTAGCGAATCCGCCCTACGGTGAGCGGCTTGCCGACATCGAAGAGGCCAAAAAAATCTATCACGAAATGGGCGAACGTTTTGTCCAGCGGCAGGGCGTCGGCTATTATATCATCAGCCCCGAAGCGGAGTTTGAGCGCATCTTTGGGCGTAAAGCCCAAAAACGCCGCAAGCTCTATAACGGGATGATCAAGTGCGATCTGTATATGTATTATTGATAACGATCTATAACAGTAATTTTTAAGAGCCGCTTATTAACATAAATTATCGCATGAGAATTTTCCTTTTTTCCGCACTCATTTTTTCTAACGCGTAACGATAAGACACTCTGGGCATCGTTGCTTTATTTTTTAATAAATAATCAAAAACAAGCTCCGGTTCTTTGACGGATAAGATTTTAAGCATCCATCCATATCCTTTGCGAACCAAATCATGTTCGTCCTGCATCAGGATATCCGCCACCTGTAATGGGTTAATCTCAGAATATTTGTCATGCCAAATGGAGGGGATCAGCACAACAGCGGCTGCGCGGCGCATCCAAAACTCATCTCGTTTTGTCCACAAAACAGTTTTCTTGGACAGCGCTGTATTTTGGCGGATCAGCTCTCCGAATGCGTGCGTACAGAAATCGTCGCAATCGCACCATCCTCGCACATATTGCTCAAGCCAGTTTTCAAAAACAGTGAATGTCGTTTCATCATACTGTTTCCTCATGCGATATGCGAAATCAAATGCAATAATACCCATAGGCCAATTGCGTTGTTTTAAAAGTTCATCGCAAACCGAAAAGATATCTTCTTTTAACTCGCCTCTCATCTCCTTGAAAAATCTTGAAGAAATTTTGCGAATATCGCCGGTCCTGAGATATTTGTTTAAAGGAGTATTTTTTGCCTTTTCAATCTCCGTTTTTACGCTTGAAATAAAATCATTCATCAAATTCACCAGCCTTGGGTGTATAGGATCCCGTTACTTCAATGACGTTACCATCCGGATCAGTCATTTGAAAATAATAATACGGGCTGACATTACAGACATATTTGATATTGGTAAGGGTTTCAGAGATGTTCAGGCTTTTTACTCTTTCATGCTCTCTGCGTAAATCTTCATCCCAAAAATTTAGAACAAATTTATGCGTGTTAGGCGCAAGTGCGATATTTTTCAAGTCATCAATGGAATTAGTATAATCGCCCTTATGGACGACTTTGTCGGGATGGTCAGTATCGAAATGACCGTTCATAATAGAAATATTGTGACCTTCAAAAACGAATTGAGCAAATCTGTTCATATTATTGCTTGTTACAGGTATCTCAAGTAACTTCTCATAGAAAGCAATTGATTTTTCAAAAATCATTTACTATCAGGTATATAGAACCTAAATGCATATCTTTCCCCCTTAAGTGTTTTTCATCTTCATGACTTCACTGTGTTTTCAAATTTAAACATAGAGAATGATCTCCATGACCATTTTCTCATTTCTCGAGAATGCTGATTGCGTCAAAAAACATCTGTCTTTCCCCATCGTTAAAACGGTCATTCATGCTGTGAAAGGTGATCGTCATTCCGCTTGATGTGGTTGCTATTCCAAAGGTCTGGTAGGTGTAAGAAATAACAGGCGGCACAAAGCTGAAATTTTCAATACGCAAGTTTCCGTATGCGTCCGCAATATCCAGTTTTGTCAGATTAGAAACCGATAAACCGTTTCTCCTGAAAGGCCCGTAACCCATCATGATCGCCGCTTTTTTACTGATCTTGTTATCAAAAACACCGTTAACGTTCATAAGGATGGAGTCGATAAAGGGCGGAGTAAACAGCTGAACAAAATGCAAAATAAAATAACGGGATGTCGGATTGTTGAGTTTTTTATAAATTCGCAGGTGCAGACGCCGTGCATTCTGAGCAAAGTTCAGTCGGTCGTTGTAGGTAAATCGGGTGGTAAAGCCGGTTGTTTGATTTGACATCGTACGGTTTTTGTCTGTTCGGGCGTCAACCGAAAGCCCGACGTTTTTATATCGCCTGTTTGCTTTCATGAAAGCAGTTAAAATCCAACTGTTCACGGATACATTTGCGGCTTTTGCATTCGCATGGATTTTATCGGCACATTCGGGGGAGAGCTGCTTGCTCAAAATAACAGATTCTCGATCTTTCCAATAAGTATCATGCAGTTTGTCCATGTCGTCCCAATCAAAAACTCTGCCCGACTTCGCCCATGACGGTTTATAACTGTTTATCATCAGCGAATATAAGCGTGAGATGTGGCTGTCACTCGGCAAGTTGTCTTCGTTGAGCAGTTTAAGAGGCATATATTCGCCCTGTTCACCGATGTATTCTTTCATCATGCGTTCAATGAAATAAACGATTGATTTTCCGTCACCCGCAAGATGGTGAGACATGACAAGAACACGCACTTTGTCAGAGGTTTGCCGGAAAAATACCTTCACCAGTTCGCCATTTTCAATCGCAAACCGCTGCCTCTCAAGCGTTCTGATTAAATCGTTAAAATCCGATTGCGTGGATTGCACCGTACAACCGCTCGACAGCATTCTCTCATAATAAGCTCTTCCGGTATCTGTTAAAACAATTTTAGACATTGGGGACTCAAAACGGGTAAAAGCGCGTTTTGCCGCTTCAATCAGCAGTTGCACGTCTGCCCCTCCGACGATATCGAATGTCATCAAGACATAAATATTAGGGTCGAACAATTCGGCACGTTCAGAAAGAATTTCCTTTCTCAATCGTAACACCTCAAGTTTCGGATAGATATGAAATAGGAGTCAATCAAATAACTCGGTGGCTTTTTTGAGTTGATTGATGATGTCGATGTGCTGCGGGCATTGTGCCTCACATTGGCCGCATTCCATACAGTCGGACGCTTTGCCGGACTCGTTCGTGACCCATTGATAATGGCCTTTTTCCCGGACAGCGTTTTGATAAAGCGCATGCTCGTTGAGAACGCCCAGAATACCGGGGATGTTGATGTTGCTCGGACAGCCAGAAACGCAGTATTTACAACGGGTGCAGGGGATGGTCGGGATTTCTGCAAGCATTTTTCTGACGGTGTCGATAACCGTTTTTTCCTTGTCCGAGAGCGGCTTGAAGTCGTCGAAGGTGGCGAGGTTGTCCTTTACTTGCGAGAGGTCGGACATGCCGCTCAGCATCACGAGAACGCCCTCGAGCGAGGCGGCAAACCGTACCGCCCATGAAGCGACGGACTTGTCGGGTGCGGCGTCGGTAAAGACCTTTCGGATCTCGTCGTTCATACCTGCCAGATTGCCGCCCTTGACCGGCTCCATGATGATGACCGGTTTGTTGTGCTTTCGGGCAACCTCGTAACACAGCCGCGACTGGACTTTCGGATCGTCCCAGTCGGCGTAATTGATCTGCAATTGAACGAATTCGACTTCCGGATGCGCGGTCAGAACTTCGTCGAGCATTTCGGGGCTGTCGTGAAACGAAAATCCAGCATGCATAATCAGTCCCTCGCGCTTTTTTTGCTGCATAAATTCCCACGCGCCCATTTTGTCAAAGGTCTCGATATTGCCGCGCCCGATGGAGTGCAGCAAATAAAAGTCGAAATACCCGGCTTTGGTGCGCGTAAGCTGCAAATTGAACGCCGTCTCTAAATCTTCGGGTGCGTTCAATACTTTAGACGGCATCTTGGTTGCCAGATAAAACGACTCGCGCGGATACCGGGAAGAAAGCAGTTCGCCGATCATCTCCTCGGAGCCGCCATCGTCATAGACATAAGCGGTGTCGAAATATTTGTAGCCGCGCGCAAGGAACTCATCAACCATTAAACGAAGTTCGTCTTTATCGATTTTACCGTCCTTTCGCGGAAAGCGCATCATACCGAAGCCGAGTTTTTTCAAGTTTTCTAAATCTTTCATTTTTAACCTCCAAAATAGTACCGAATCAATAGAACCTATTTCAGTATACCATAATTTCAATTTAAAAATAAAGCCCCGAAACGGGGCGAAGAAAATAGCCGATTATTTTTTTGTTTTCCATTCCTCGTCGAGGATGCCGTAATAAAACTCGTCATGCCAGACCTTTTCACTGTCCACCCGTCCGAAGCAATTCTTTATGAAATGCGCTTCTCGTCGCATGCCTAGCCGCTCCATTACGCGGTACGAAGCGGTGTTGTCAGCATTGCAGGTAGCATAAATACGGTGCAGGCCGAGCGTCTCGAAACCGCACTTCATCATGGCGTTTGCAGCTTCGGTCATATAGCCGCAGTGCCAAAAATCACGATGCAGAATCCATCCCAGCATACCGGTATTGCGCTCTTTGTTCAGATAGATGCCGCAGCCGCCGATGACATGACCGCCCTTTAATGAAATGGCAAATTCATATTCCATGATCGGATCGGCTTTCCATTTCTCCTCAGCTTCACGCAGAAAATTCCGGGTGTCCTCCTCGGTGTTCGGGCCCCAGACCATGAATCTCACGTTTTCGGGGACGCTTGAGTAGGCGTGAACGCCTTCAAAGTCCTCCATGCAGGGCGGGCGTAGAGTCAGCCTTTCGGTTTCCAGTTTCAACATAAGTAACGCTCCTTTATTAAGTATTATCGGTATTTTGGACAAGGACTCCGTATAAAACTTGTAATTGTGCTAGTGATGTGGGATAATGAGTTCACGGACAACGCCGGTAGAACACATTTGATTTAGTGAATGAACAGAGCGACAAGAGTCGCTAAGAACCAAAGGAAATAAGTAAATGATTATTGAAACGAACAGGCTCTTTTTACGTGAACTAACAATGGATGATCTTGAAAACTTACATGAAATACTTTCTGATCCGGATTCGATGATACATTATCCACAACCATTTTCTCATGAAAAGTCAATACATTGGATACAATGGAATTTAGAAAACTATGCAACTTATGGTTTTGGCCTTTGGGCGGTCGTGTTAAAAAATGAGAACAGGTTTATTGGCGACTGCGGGATAACGATGCAAAATATTAACGGTAAACTCGAACCGGAGATAGGCTATCATATCAATAAAAATTATACAGGTAAGGGATATGCAACCGAAGCGGCGAGGGCATGCAGAAACTATGCTTTTGATATCTTAAAGTTCCAAGAGGTTTATTCCTATATGAACTATACAAATATTGCCTCCCAAAAAGTTGCGAAGAAAAACGGGATGAGGCTTGTTGCCGAATTGGATGATGAGAAAAACAAAATTACAAAAGTGTACGCCATTACCCTAGAGGAATATTTAAACCTTAAAACCTGAGCTTTGTTTTCGAATTTACAGGGCTGGTTTTAAAGCCTGCGGGCGACTTCAAGCGCTAGCCGCAGGTATTTTTCGTGTGCGCCCTCGGGCATCTGTCCGAGGATACGCGGGTCCCAGTCGTCGCCGTCTAAGCAGTCGGCGGCGTATAGGAATTGATAACATTCGACTCCGCGAAACTGCGCGGCTGCCATGACGGAGGCGCATTCCATCTCAACGGTGATGCAGCCGTCTCTCTTGCGCTTATCGGCGTTATCCCTCGTCTCGCGGTAGATGGCGTCGGTCGTCCAGGTCTTTCCCGCCGCAAAGGGAATGTTCAGCGCCGTCAGGATTTCGGAGGTCTTTTTCGCGGTTTTCACCACAACCCAATCGCCCGCGGGAAGGTAGTGATAGCTCGTGCCTTCGTCGCGGTAGGCCTCGGTCGGCACAATAACATGTCCGGCACAGAGCGTCTTGTCGAGTGCGCCGCAGGAGCCGAAAAACAGAATTTTCTTCGCACCCATCACAATCGCTTCTTCAAGCAGTCCCGCCGAAGCGCTTCCGCCGAGAACCGTCATATAAAGGCCGATGCGCTTGTCACGGTAATCGACCGCATAGATCGGCAGCTTTACTCCGGCCATGAAGTACCCGATCTCCTCGGCGGGGAAGAGGGTTGTTGCAAGCGCTCGGATGTGTTCCGAAAAGGTGACAATGACCGTCTCGGGGAAGTTTTCAATCGGTGCGACCATGTGTGTGGGTTTTAAAATTTCCTCCGAAATTGGGTCAAAGGTGTTGATAAGGCTCATAAATTACAGCTCCATTTCCATATTAACGGTCAAAAAAGGCGTGCCGGAAATTCGATCTGACGAAATCTCGGTGAACCCGTTTTCGATATACCAGTTTTTTAACCGCATATCATAATTGAGCATACTGAAGACCAATTTCTTTGCACTTAGAACGGCGGCTGCCGCTTTTGCATGGCCGAGCAGGGCGGTTCCGTAACCCCTGTACCGATATTCGGGCAGAACCACGAGATATCTGATTCCGTATTCAAGGCCGGGCCTTTGTGTAATCGACAGAAATCCCACATATTTACCGCCTGCAACGTACACAAACATCAAATCGCCCAGTAAGAATTCTGCTTCCAGTGTTTCATATGAAAGATCGGCATCGCCCCGACCCGGGCAATTCTCTTTTGTCAGACCGAATTCTTCCGTCACGCTTTCGAATCCTTTTTGAATGATGGAAAGGCAGATTTTAAGGTCATTTCGTTCAACCGGTTTGATCATTTTTTATCATCCCTTTCGTGATTTACAAATCAGAAGTTTAAAGTTTTTCCCCCACATACATCAGGTGTTCCGACCATGAAAGAAGTTCTTCACGCTCACAGGTCAGTTCGGTGAAATCCATCCATTGGTCGATGATTTCCTTCGGCTGCGACATGATGTTGCTTTCGCACGGTGAGGTCATGCCCTCCTGACCGAAGAAATGGAGTTTTTGCAGCGGGAATTGTGCCATAAACGGTAAAACTTCTTTTTGGGCGATGAAATATGCCTGTGTAAACGCTTCACCTGAGAAGCTGTTTCCGTCAAGGAACGCGTTATAAAAGCCTTTTTCGTTGGGATCGGCAATGACGTCAGGGGCGCATTTCATGGCGTAAACCATGCCCGCGTTCATGCTGATGAATGAGACGAATAGCTTGCCGCCGGGTTTAAGTGCATTGAGCGCCTGATTGACCGCCGTAATACGTTCTTCTTCCTCAAGCAGATGATATAACGGCCCCATCAACAGCACATGATCATACTGCTCGCTGATGAGCTTGTCGAGTTCGAGCGCATTGCAGGCAAACCCGTTGAGCTTCAAATCCGCTTCCTTGGCCTTTTGCAGTGCGAATTTGACGTTTTCCTCAGAGAGGTCAACCAATGTCACCTTACAGCTCTTTTCGGCCAAATACAGCGAATACCGCCCCGGGCCGCCGCCGATATCCAACACCTTGTCACCGGGTTTGATATAGCGATCCAAGAAGCGGCAAGTTAATAAAAATTCCGGCCTTCCATTTATCCGCCGCCATTCGCCTTCGCAGCCCTCGTTGTAATAAGCCCTCACGGTCTCGATGCTCTCTCTGCTCATGTTAATCATCACCTTTTTTTTAATGCGGGACGTTTGATCTTTCGGTTTTACCAAAAGATCAAACTCCTGAGTTAGAAAAATTATGTTTTTCTAACTTTAAAAAGACGGTACGGAGTTGATGTTTCCGTACCGCCTGAATTCCGAATAGGAGATTATCCTTTGGAAAACGGAGGTACGGCAAAATAATCCGGATTCATACCGAACGCGGATTTCGCGGAATTTTTGAATTGATAATAACGCTTCATGCCGGGACCTCCTCTGAAAGAAATTTTTAACAGAATACCATATGATCCTGAATTTGTCAACACTTTTTTTGATTTTATCAATTTGTTACACGGCCGGGAGTAATGATATCTTATATTTTTTTCAGATTTCCATATTCATAATTAATCATTTCTGTCATGGATTTATCATTGATTTTACTTATCATAGAGAATACCATGCCCGCTTGGCCGATTCCGAATCGTTTCACCCAATCCGATTCGTTTTGTTCGCCGTATAAAATAGCTGCGGCAGCCGTTTTACAAAGCGGCTGCGTATTGAAATTATTTTCAAGCAGCAGTTTCATGGGGAAAGCGATTCGTTCGTCGGGACCGAGCTTTTTTAACGGCTGCCGGGCATTGCGTTCAATACTGTCCACAATATTCGGGTTTGAAAATTTTTTCAGCGAATTCTTTGCAAATTCACGTTGTATATCGGACGAAATCCCGTATTTTGAGCAAATAGCATTATTGATGGCTGAATAATAATTACGGAGCAGCATTTGAATAGTGGGATCGCTGGCTGCTTCCGCAAGGATCGAATAGCCCAGATTCCAGCCGACATAGGTAATAATCGCACTCGCCGCATTGTAGGTACATAATTTGCGCATGAGTAAAAGGGGGAAATTGAGCTCGGGCTCAAAAAAAGGCGCTTTAAAGAACGGATTTTTAACTTTGCCCGCATCAAAAGGCAGTTTATGATATTCCTCCGAGAGAATGTCAGCCGGATCATTCCGTGCTTTTATGGTAGTGCAGAAAATTGCCGTATCAACAAAATTGACAGCGGAAATATTGATTTCTTTTTTAAAAATATCGTGAACAACCCGAGAGGGAGTAATTGCATTTTCACATAAAATGATGTTCTTCGCACATACTTTGTTTTCAAGTAAGTAACGGGCGGCAGCTTCAAGGTTTTCGGAACCGACGCTGATAAAAATATTCTTTGCATTCTGAATTGCTTCCGACGCCTGCGGTGAATACGCGTAGTAAGCTTCGATGTCGTTGACCCGTATCGGATTTTTCGAAGAGAAGAAGCTGATACTGTAACTGCCTTTTTGATTTAAGGCATTGATCAAGTTCGGGTTTTTATCCAAAAAGACAAACGGGATGCCGCTTTCGTAAAGCAGACGTCCGATAAAACCGCGGCCGGTCTGCCCGCCTCCCAAAATCACTGTTTCGGTCATTTAAATTCACCTTCGTCTGATTAAAGAATAACTTCCCGGCTGCATGATATTCAAATTTTGATTCGGATACCTTTTTATCAAATCGTTTTTTAATGCGGAAGGGTCTTCGGCGTTGGTGTCATAAAGATCAAAATGTGCCGGTATCAGTGTTCCGGCTTTCATTTGAGCCGATAGATCAGCAGCTTCCCGATAGGTGAGATTCCCGACGATATCCAGTTTCCTGCGGGTTTCGCTTCTGCCGTTGATGGGTAAAACGGTGACAGTCACCGGCTTCGGAATCTTCTCAACAAGACCGGGATATAAACACATGTCCCCGCCGAAAAACACCGAAATGCCGTTTTCGAATGCGAGGACGAAACTCAGTTCCCGGATATGTCCTTCAGAGTCATAGTGCAAATCCTCGTGAGCTGCGGCGATTGCAGTAATCGTTTGATTTTGAAAATCCAGCCGCTGCATGTCTTCCAGCGCAATCAGCCGATCATCGGAAAACCCCCAACGTTTTAATTGAGAAATCACTTCATACGGTCCGGCAAAAACGGTCTTACCCGCTGCATAAAGGGGAATCATTGTATCCGGATCGGTGTGGTCGTAATGGATGTGCGATAACAGCACAAGGTCGGTATCCGCAAGTTCCGACGGATCACAGGGTGGCGGATAATTCCGTTTCCACCGGATATTTATCACATTTTTGTCGACGTAATCGGAGAGGTAAGGATCTGTCATGATTGTAATATCGCCCATCCGGAAAACAAATCCCATTTGCCCGAGATAGCGTACCTCAACATGGTTTTCCATTTAATTCATCCTCTGTAATCATTTCTGTCAAGCAGGAAACCGAGCTTTTGAATTCCTTGCAGTAGCCGGCCGTTTCCGCAATCCAGCTCAGTTTATATCCGGAAATGCGAGATGGATTTTTAATCGATGAATTTAAGAACATCGGTACAGACAGCAGGGGTCATGATTAATATTGAATCCTATCTTGATTCAAGTTATAATTTCAATCGGTCTTTTCCGATCAATAACGGCCGTATTTTTCGACTGCTTCGAAGAAAGCCAAAAGGTTTTCCCACGGAACTTCCGGCTCGATCATATGGGAGGGCCCGATCAAAAATCCGCCGTCTTTGCCGATGGTCTCCATGCGCAGTTTTACTTCGTTTTTTACATCCTCAGGAGTGCCGAACGGGAGCGTCTGCTGAACGCTGATGCTCCCCCAAAAAGCCAGTTTGTCGCCGTAAAGCCGTTTGATCTCTGCGGGGTCCATACACTCCGGCTGCACCGGATTCAATACTGTGACGCCGATTTCAATCAAGTCGGGAATGACCTCGCGGATGTCGCCGTCGGAGTGATAAAATACGGGGATGTCGGGGTTGATTATTCTTGCCGTTTTAATCAGTTTTGCCATCCGGGGTTTGAAGAATGTGCGCCATAAATTCGGACTCAGCATCATGCCGGTCTGCATGCCGATGTCGTCGCCGAACATCATAACGTCTGCTCCCGCATGGACATAGGCCTTAATCTGTTTCTCCCGAATCGCCATAATGCGGTCGATCAAACATTCGCTCAGTTCGTTTTCATCTAACAAATCCATGATGAGCTCTTCAAATCCGCGAATTTGCCAAGCCGTTTCAAAGAGGGTGCAGGCCAACGGCGCAGAGGCTGCAAGTGATTTTTGATGGATGTCTTCGACATTGCCTTGCACAGCGGAAAGGCGGTAGTCGGCATCTAAATCGGGCAGGGGATAATCGAGAATTTCATTGAGCGTTTCGGCGTTTTTCAACGGCGAGACAATGTGGGAAAAATGGCCGCCGTTTGGTGTTTTCTGATGTCCGATTCCCCATTCATCATGTGAAAACAGAGCGTCTTCAACCTGTTTCCCGAAATAAGATGAATAATCATTCGGCTTTTTGGAGTTCGCGGAATTGGCAAATTCCGTATCGACGCCGAAATAACGCATATAGTCGGTCTGTCCGGTTTTTTGAAAAAATAATTCTCGATACGGTGCGGAAAATCCCCAGCTCAAATCGACCGGCACCCTGTCGGGAATACCGCGCTTTAATACGGTGACAACTCGTTCCCTGCTGTTCATGAAAACCCCTCGATTATATAAAATAGATCAATACGAAAAGACGAAATGATTTCGAATATAATAAATATAATACGCCAACAAACTTTGTGTCAATAGGGTTCAGGAATTATTCTTTTTGTTTTTGACGAGAGGATAGAGATATGATATAATCAAAATATCAGAAAGGGCGCTATCGAGGGATGCCCTTATGCCGAAGATCTGAAGTCCAACCATAATAAACAGTTTTATGCTTATCTGTACCAATCCGACGCAGCTCCGCATGGTCCCTGCCGGTCTGACAGGCTGTATTCGGCTACGATTGAAAATATCATTCTCAAAAATCAAATTTGATCGAGGTGTGGGAATGGCGAAAACAAAAACCAAGACGAAGAATAAATTCTGGCGCATATGTATTTCGGCAGTGGGTGCGGCTTTAATCCTGATGGGCGTAATTAACCTTCTGCTTTTCATTTTCGGAACTACCGCCGCGGTTAATGTGACCACCCGCAGATATGGAGGAGCCGATGACGGCAAACCGTCCAACCAACGTTATGAATGGTATTTGGATTATACATTTACTGATGACGAAGGCATTGTTCGCCAAGGACACACCACAAGACGCGGAAGCGACACCGCTGTAACGATTGATAAGCAAGTTTATTATTTTGCGTTTGCGCCGTTTATACATACATTGGAAAGCGATGCGACTCCCGGTTTTTCACAACCCCTTTATATTGCTTTGGGTGTGCTCCTGATTGTTGTAATGAACCGAAAAAAGAAACCTGTAAAGCGAAAACCGATCAAATCCCCGGCTGAATTGACCGATTATGATGACAGCGTAGAGGAGCAATTTCACAATGACAATTGAAAAAAATCCAACTGTTGCGAACGACGTCATTTGGCAAATCCGCGTTCCGATTTTTAAAGACCCGTTAATTTTAAAACAGCTTGGTTTGGCCATTGGCATTCCGTTCGGAATCCTGTTATTAATTTTATTCATTGCAAAGGCCTGGTACGGGCTTCTGATCGTCGCAGCAACATTGGCGCTGGCTTTTTTACTCGTATTTCTAATTTTCAGAGGGACTTACGATGTGGAATATTCGATAGATGTCAAAGGGATCGAGTGCAAAAACCAAGAAAAGCAACAGGCGCGCGTCAAAAAACTCTCTGCGGCGACGTTTTGGCTGGGCCTGTTCAGTGGGAATCCAACCGCTGCCGGCGCCGGAATGCTCGGAGGCGCCAGAACGGATATTAAAGTACCATGGAAACGAATCCGGAAAGTCAAATTCAATGACAGAAGAAAAACCGTCATGATTTTTGCGGGTTTCGGAGAAAATATCGCATTGTTTTGTACGGAAGAAAATTATGAATCGGTAAAGCAAATCATCATCTCAAAAACGAATATCAAGAATCATTAAAAATGGAGGCACCGACATGATTGCAAACACAACCGTTTATTTCATCAGGCATTGTATGTCCGACACTTCCGAATGCGACACCATGAAAAGGCCGCTCACCGAAAGAGGAATGGCGGACCGGCTCTCCGTCACGCGTTTTTTGTGGGACAAACACATCAGTGCGGTATTTTCCAGCCCTTATAAAAGAGCGACCGATTCCATTTCCGATTTTGCTTCGAAAGCCGGTTTAAAGATTCAAATTGTGGATGAATTCCGAGAACGTGAATGCGACAGCGACTGGGATAAAAAGAACGATTTTTATTCTTTATTCCAACGCCAGTGGGCAAACTTCGACTATACGATTTCGGACGGTGAATCTCTTCGCACCGTTCAAAACCGCAATATCCAAGCGCTGTCGAATATTTTAAAGCAAAATATAGGCGAAAACATCGTGATCGGAACGCACGGACTGGCGCTCTCAACGATCATCAACTATTACGATAAAAGTTACGGCTATGAAGATTTTGTAAAAATGCTTCCGATCTGCCCGTATGCCGTAAAAATGGTCTTTGACGGACAACGGTGCATTGAAATCAAACAATTCGACATATTAAAGACGATTATTTAACCGAATCGAGAAAATTTAGATATAAATTCCAGTCGTAACCGGTCAGATTGTGTTCTCCGATGCGGATATGATGTCCGACTCGTTCGGATATGATTTGCTGTTCGGGCTCGGGCAACGTCGGCGGGAACTTGGCGTCGTAACCGTATACTTTATAAGCTTCACTTGCAAGATAGAGAGATTTGTATTCCGATTTCGGGTCGGACCAGTCATCATAGGAAGCGCTCGCCACATAGAGCGGCCTCGGTGTGATCAAAGCCAACAGCATATGCTGGTCAAACGGCATCTCCCGTTCCCGTCCGTTGTAGGACTTATAGTTTTCATTGAACCAAAACGGCATTGCCGTGTTGATATTCAGCAGATGTTCTCCGATTTTTCCGCGCGTCAAAGCGGCGCCGGAACAACCGGAGTCATTGCTGTATACGCTGTAAAACCGCTCGTCGTTTGCGCCCGCCCAAAGCGCGGTTTTTCCGCCGCGGGAATGCCCGACAATCGAAATACGCTTTGAATCGATCATTTCATCCGAAACCAGATAATCGAGGATGCGGCTTGCGCCGAACGCCCATGCCGCAATGGTCGCCCATGCGTCTGCAGAACGGTTTTTCAGGTCTTTTTCAAAGATACGGATGATGCCGTTCTCGAATCCGTCGTCCACATCGGTGTCAACCGTTTGCGTATGAAAAGCCGCAGCCGCATAACCCCGCTTGATAATTTCTTCTGCGGGCCAAAATTCGCTGATGACTTTTCGGTCAGGGTCGATTTGGTCGGGTTCACGGTTGTTGATAAACAGCGTCGCAGGGCATTTCCCTTTTGCGTTTTTCGGGATAAACAGCACAAACGGGAAGGTAAAATCGCCGTATTCAGCCGAGACTGTGACGTGAATCATTTTACGAGTGGCCATGCCGTCCATGCTCTCACAATCGGGACTTGCTTTTGCAAACGAGACCTTATACTGTTCCGAAGTCGGGCAGAAACCGTAGACGTTTTCCGCAATCAAATGCAATAATTCCGGACGCCGTTCTGCTTCCCAGTCCTTCACGGTTGTTTTACCGGTTAAAATCGGAGGAATAGACGGATCAAAAGTCAATTGATTGTCTTGAACTGTCGGCACGGGTATTTTTTGCGACCAAATCACATGCCCGAGCTTTTTTCGCGCTTGTGCCTCGGTACCCTCGGCGACCATGAGATTCAATTCCCGCATCAATTCATTGTGTGCCTCACAGGTCCAGAGGTTGCGTAGGCCTAAAATCTTTTCGTTATGGCATGCTGACGGGTCGTAAAGGTTTTTTTCATCAAAACGCAGGAACCAGTTCGCGTAGGGAATCCCGGCATGCAGGCACCAAGCCATAAAAAGCAGTTTATGCTCTTCGGGATTGTTCAGACATTCCGAATTTCGTTTTAAGTAGTCAATAAATTTTTCCTTATCGGTGTTTTCAAGCGGAGAAATCTGCGTGCATTCCGGGTCAAAACGATAGGGTACAATCTCAAAAGAAACGCCGCCGCCTTTTTTCAGCGATAAAACCGGTAGATACCCGAAATACCATCCTTCGTCGGCGGGGCAGTAATCCCGCTGAAAAAAGAAATTGCCGGTGCTGTAAAAAATCGGTTTTCCCTCATAAACTTCATATCCCTGCGGGCAATGCGGGTGCATGCCGATGACCGCATCCGCACCGAAATCCGCAATCAACCGATACCGCTTTTTCACATCCGGACTGGGGAAGGGATTGAGTTCGTTGCCGCCGTGAATCACGACGATGACGAAATCGACCTCTTTTTTCAGGGCATTGATCTGATGAAACAGTTTTTGCAGATTGATGGAAGCAGAACCGGGCTTTTCGCCGGAAGCGGTCCCGAATTCATATTCGGCCTGTGCAATCACGGCAAACTTGATGCCGCCTTTTTCGGCAATCCAGGGCTTTCTCGCTTCGTCTTCAGTCATGCCGGCGCCGGTGTGGGCGATGTTGCGCCCGTCAAGCCCTTTCAGTGTGGACGCGATGCCTTCCGAACCGTAATCCCCGATGTGGTTATTCGCCAAAATCGCGCAGTCAAACCCGCCGTCGGAGAGCAGGCAGAGGTCAATCGGATTTGCCCTAAGCGGCGGGCCGGATTTATCAATCGGTTTTCCGCCTTCAATCACGGGGTTTTCAAGATTGACCAAGCGAAAGTCCGCAGATGAAAAAACCGGGCGTAATTTTTCATAGAGTTTGCCCGTATATGCTTTTTCGCCGGTAATCTTCTGATTTCTGGTGCAAAGGTCTCCGGCAAACAGTAATTTGAGGTATTGATCCATAACGCCATACGCTTTCTCCGATAAACGGCTGTTTTATTAAATTATAATATCTTATATCGAAAAGTCAATCCGAAATTGACGGTACCTCGAAATCATGGTATAATCGCATTCGGCAAAATTCCGAAAAGATCGGAGCTTTATATGATAATCAGACAGATGAAATTAACCGATTATGACCCTGTCATACAGCTTTGGAAAAATACCGCCGGAATGGGGTTGAATGACGTTGATGATTCTCCGGCGGGCATTGAAAAATTCCTCTCCCGAAACCCGAATACCTGCTTTGTCGCGGAGGACGAAAGCGGAATTATCGGAACCGTTTTATGCGGTCACGACGGTAGGCGTGCAATGATCTATCACGCGGCGGTCGCTGAAAACAAGCGTAATTTCGGGGTCGGCAAGGCCTTGATCAACGCCGTAACGGACGCGCTCAAACGCGAGGGAATTCAAAAAGTATCGCTGGTTGTCATGCGAAAAAACGAACTCGGAAACGCCTTTTGGACGCATATGGGCTTTCCGGAGCGAATCGATCTCGTTTTCAGAAGCAAGAGTTTGATGGATTAAAAGATTCGCAAATAAGATTTCTGCCGATTTTTTCGGTTTTATTTGAAAGGATTAATTTTATGTGTACCTCAATTTTCTATTCCTCATCCGACGGAGATTTATTCTTGGGCAGAACCATGGATTTGACCCGTGTATTGAATTGCCATGTCTGTTCGGTTCCGAAAGGAACAACGTGGCATGACAGCGTAAATCGACCAATAAAGAATAAATATTCGTTTATCGGTGCAGGGGATATTACCGATAAATTATACTTTATAGACGGCGTCAATCAGGCGGGACTCGGCGGGGCGGCATTATATTCCAATCATGTCGAACGGTATAAAGCGCCCGAAAGCAACGGAAAACTTCAAATTTCCTCTTTGGAGTTCATCCCTTATGTCTTGGGAAATTACAACAGTATTGCTGAATTGAAAAAGGGCTTTTCCGATTTTGATCTGGTCGGCGTGATAGAGCCGATGACCGAGAAAATTCACCCGCTTCACTATATTTTTGCGGATAAAGCGGGGGAATGCGCCGTGGTGGAATATGCTGCGGACGGGTTGAAGATTTATAACAATCCGGTAGGTGTGATGACCAATCAGCCCGAATTCCCTGTGCAATTGGCCAATTTGGAGACCTATTCTCAAATCCATATGAAAAACATGCCGTTTAAAAACATCGACCGAAACGCTGTCGCTTCCAAGCGTGAAAAAATGAAATCCGAATCACTGCCGATTCCAGGAGACGGACACTCTACCTCACGTTTCATCAAAGCGGCCGTATTGACCACCTTTATCCACGGGCAGCATCCCTCGGACGAAGCATTGGTCGCGGGAATGCGCGTGTTAAATTCCGTATCGGTGATTCGCAACGGCGCATACCCCGATTCGCCCAACACCTATACGCAATACAGCGCTTTAATGTGCTTGACCAAACAGCAGTATGCAGCGCAGTCCTATTATAATTTCGATTTGATGCGCTTGGATCTGAAAAAATATTCAAAAGCGAAAAAGCCGCAGACCCGATGGAATCTTTATCCGGCCGCAACGATCCATCCCGTAGAAGATTAAAATTCTTGAACGCTCATTCCTGATTCATTTCAAAGCAATAAAAGGAGCAGAAAAAATGTTTGAGCAATTTGAAGAGATGTTAACGCAGTCCGGCGCAAACGTGTTCCGTTACTACATGTACCGCGACGGCGAGATCACGTCGCATGAGCGCCTTGCCTCCTATCCATGTTCCAACTGTTATTCCATTTCGAAAAATTTTACCGCAACGGCGGTCGGATTGGCATATGACATGGGCTTGCTCGGCCTCGACGATCTTGTCGTTGATCTTTTCAAAGAGGAATTGCCCAAACAGTACGATGAAAACCTGAAGCGCGTCAGAGTATGGAATTTACTGACCCAGACAATGGGATTGGAAAAGGGCTGCCTGTTTGAACCGGACCGCTATTCCCACGGAACGGACGATTTTATTCAGGTCGCGCTTTCTCAGCCGCTGCCGAACGCACCCGGAACTAAATTTACTTACAGCAACTCCACTTTTTATCTGCTGGCCTGCATCGTGGAGAAGCTCTCCGGCATGCCGTTAGATCTGTTTATTCGCAAATATCTGTTTTCAAAACTCGGCATCAACGAATTCACATGGGAACGCTGCCCGAAAGGCCATGTGATGGGCGCCACGGGGTTGTACCTGTCGACTGCCGACCTTTTAAAACTCGGCATTTTATATTGCAATAACGGCTTTTGGGAAGGCGAACGCCTGTTGAGCGAAAAATGGGTCAATCTGGCCACGGCAAAACGCCCGGAATACGAAGGCCTGCCGACCGCACTCAGCTTTTGGTTTATCGACGGCGGGTTTCAGGGCAGCGGTGCATACAGGCAGTGCCTGATCGTCTATCCGGAGCGCAAAATCGTCTTCGCCGCACATTCGTTTGAGACAAAAATTGATGTCGGTCGGTTGATACAGGATTATATTCAAGAAATTTAAAACGTTAAATAATTAAAAGGAGCCGTTCGGCTCCTTTTTAATAGTAAAATTAATGTATTATGATAGCTTGTCAACCTGTGTTTGGAATGCTTTTAAATGGCTTTCTGATGCGGTTTTTAACGACTCAAAAACAGCTTTCACATTGTCGGGAAGTTCATAGGTTAAAAAGCGTTCATACATGGCGATATTATCGATTTCCGCCTGGACGCCCGTCTGAGCCGCTTCCAGCAACGTTTCAGAAATGATGATATGGTCGGCGGAGGTGTCTTCGGGGAATGTCATACCAAGTGCGTCATATACCTCTCTGAGCGCGTTCAAATGGGTTTCTTCTGCTTCCATGATATTCGTATAGGGGTTTTGATCTCCGAATTTTTCAATAATGGCGGTATATTCTCCATGTGCGAGATACTCGTCCTGCACCGCATACAACAGCATTTTCTCCGTTGTGAGATCGGTATCGGCAAGAGCACCCACGGCGCCGTATCCTACCATTGTCGTCTCATCAGCAGTGGGTGCGGATGATGATATTTCTGGCTGTGTTTGTTCGGATGAGGAAACGGCGGAACTCAATTCTTCGGAAACCGAAGAAGAAGCGCATGCGTTGAATAGAAGGGCAACTGCCAAAATGAGCGTAAAAGTTAATTTTGTTATTATAGTTTTCGACATTTTACGACCCCTTTCTGTTACACGTTCGCCTGTTCGGAAGCGAGATAAATGCGGTGAAAATTTGGAACGGCTGAATTTATTATAACAGATGAACAAAGAGTAATCAAGTACTCATTCGTTTTCGCCGTGATGTATATGTAGGATTACAATTGATGTGTTACAAAAGGGAGGAGGAAAAAAAGAGTAGCGA